>JAAEMC010000564.1 GCA_024225895.1 Desulfobacteraceae bacterium
CCCAATGAAAAACAGTCTTTAAACCGGGATGAGTTTATCAATACCATTACCGATATTCTGGATGAAATCCAGAACAACCTCTTTACAAGGGCCCAGGCCTTTAAAGAAGAAAACACCTATATCATTGATAAAAAAGAAGATTTTTATGAACTCTATGAAAAGGGAAACGGAAATATGACAGGTGGATTTGTCATGGCCCATTGGTGCGGCAAAGATGCCTGCGAATCTAAAATAAAAGAGGAGTTGTCCGTGACCATTCGTTGTATCCCCTTTGATAACCCAGAGGAAGCGGGCAAATGCATATACTGTAACAACGCAAGTTCAAAACGAGTTCTTTTTTCAAAGGCGTATTAATTGTTTCAATGATAAGAATAACAGACATAGTAGATAAAGTTGTTGAATACAATCCAGACAGTGACCTTGATATAATTGACAGGGCCTATATTTATTCTGCTAGAGTTCATGATGGCCAGGTACGGCTTTCAGGGGAACCATATCTTTCACACCCTCTGGAAGTTGCAGATATCCTAGCTGACATGCGGATGGATACTGAGAGTATAGCTGCCGCTTTATTACATGATGTCATTGAAGATACCCCGGCCACCAAAGAAGATATCCAGGAAATGTTCGGGTCGGGTGTAGCTCTCATTGTTTCCGGTGTTACAAAGCTTTCCGGCATAAGGTTTCCCACAAAAATTGCCCACCAGGCCGAAAGCTTAAGAAAAATGATTCTGGCCATGGCCGATGATATCAGGGTTGTCCTTATCAAGCTTGCAGACCGCCTCCATAATATGAGAACCCTAAAATACCATAAAAGTGCTCAAAAACAGGCTGCCATTGCCCAGGAAACCCTGGATATATATGCACCCATTGCTGCCCGTCTCGGTATCTTCTGGATAAAGTATGAGCTGGAAGACATGGCGTTTTATTATACACAAACAGATGAATATGAGAGAATTGATGCCCTGGTGAACAAGGCTAAAGAGGAAAAGGAAATATACATTAAAACGGTCAATGAGCGGCTCCATTACAAGATGGAGGAAATGGAGCTTAAATGTGACATAAAAGGCCGGTATAAACAAAATTACAGCATTTATCAAAAGATGCTCTCCCAGGACCTGGAGTTTGAGCAGGTTTATGACCTTATCGCCTTTCGGCTTATTCTGGATTCTGTTCCCCAGTGCTATGCTGCCATGGGCGGCATTCATTCCATGTGGAAACCGATTTATTATAAAATTAAGGATTATATCGGCAATCCCAAACCTAACATGTACCAGTCCATCCATACCACCGTGGTGGGGCCCAAAGGCGAGCGGGTTGAAATCCAGATTAGGACAAATGAGATGGATATGATTGCCGAATCCGGCATTGCGGCTCACTGGAGTTATAAAGAAGGCACAAATATTGATGAAAACACAGGAGAACTCTTTGCCTGGATACGGAATCTGGTTGAAAACCAGGAAAACTATAAAGACCCGGATGAATTTTTAGAAAATGTCAGGATTGATCTTTATCCGGATGAAATCTATGTTTTCACGCCTTTTGGAGATATTAAAACCCTGCCCAAAGATGCCACGCCGGTTGATTTTGCCTATTCGATCCATACAGAGGTGGGGGGGGAATGTACCGGCGCCAAGGTGAACGGCAAACTGGTTCCTTTGGCACATAAGCTTAGGACAGGGGACACCATTGAAATTTTAACCACCAAAGGTCATCATCCCAGCACGGACTGGCTCAATTTTGTCAAGTCTGTTAAAGCCAAAACCAAAATCCGCTCATGGATTAATGCCAGGGAACGGGAAAGAAGTTATTCCTTGGGTAAAGAAATGATTGAAAAACAATTTCGAAAGAAAAATCAGAATTTTAATGCCCTGGTCAAATCAGGAGAAATAGATAAGGTGGCTGAAGGCTTTGGCTTTAAAAAAATAGATGATCTCATTGCCCATGTTGGATTTGGAAAATTGACCCCATTACAGATATTAAATAGGGCCTTGCCGGATATTGATAAACAGGATACCGGGGATGAGAGTATTCTTAAACGCATTATTCGCCGCCGTAAGAAAAAAACCAGCACCGGTGTTATAGTCAAGGGACTTGATGATATACTGGTCAAGTTTTCAAAATGCTGTAACCCCCTTCCCGGAGACCCCATTACCGGGTATATCACCCAGGGCCAGGGTGTGACCATCCACAGGAAAAATTGTATCAATATCATGAAAATGAGTAACGAAAGGACCATTGAAGCGGAATGGAGCAATGAATTCACCGAATCCTATCCTGCCAGTATAAAAATACGGACAACAGACCGTTTCGGCCTTTTAGCAGATATTGCATCTGTGATCAGTAAATATAAGTCCAATATTCTCAATGCCAGAACTGAAACCAGTGAAGAAGGCATTGGGCTTTTCTATTTCACCATTATGGTGGAAAGTTCGGATCAGCTTCGGAGGATCATGTCCGACATCCGAAAAGTTAAAAAAGTATCAGATGTGAAGCGAATCGTACGTACGGAATAATCCCGGCATGTTGCGATATTATTGGGAAGAGACATTCGCGACAGATATTTTGTTTCGTGAAATCTTTAAAGAAACTCCAACTACGCTAAATTGATTTGAATTGGAACGTCATTATTATAATCAGTATAAAATTCTTTTGCCCAGCAATATTCATCAGGTTTTTAAGAAACAGGGTAAACTTGCCATAAATTTATATGTTTTAATTTACTAATACTTATTTAAAAAATAAGCCTTCAGCTGCGTTTACCTCAAAACCCTAACTGCTTGAAATTATTAATCCAGATAAGTTACTCGCAATTGTGATCACCCTGTTTTAAGAAAGGGTTTACAAGTTAATAATATTTAATTATGATAAAAGTACAATTTGTCGGTAATTGAGTCGGCGAATCAAGTCATGTGGGGCCTTTTAGTGGTAGAGTTGAACAAAACCAATTCCAAAGGTTTAGTAATAAAAGGCTCATCTTTTTGGTTATACTGTCTAATAAAAATCGGAGATGCTGATGAGAAAAATTTTTATTTTGGACACCAACGTAATTCTTCATGACAGCAGTTGTATCAACCAGTTCGAGGACAACAACATTTTCATTCCCATTACCGTTATTGAGGAGCTTGACAAGTTCAAGAAAGGCAACAGTGTGATTAATGCCAATGCCAGAGATTTTTTGCGGTCCTTGGATGCCTTGTCCAGCGACAGGATTCTCAATGGCGGCGTGCCCATTGGGGGGGGCAAAGGCAAGATCACCATCTGTCTGGAAAACGAATTAGATCAGGTAATTAAGAGCAATTTTAAGGATATTACACCCGATATCCGGATTTTAAACATCGCTTATTCCGTTGCTAAGGAGAATGAATTTAAAAATGTTATTTTGGTGACGAAAGATGTTAATTTACGGTTAAAGGCAAGGGCCATCGGCCTGATTACTGAAAATTATAATTCACAATATGTTGAAAATTTATCAGATATGTACGTGGGAATGAAAACCGTTGAGAATGTCACCTCTGATGTCTTTGATGATCTTTATCAAAAACCGTATGCAATCGGGGCGGAAAAACTCCCCTATGAGGAAGGATTCTTTGCCAATGAAAATGTGATTTTGAAGAATGGATCTAAATCTGCTCTTACCTTTTTTGACAGCAAGGATAACACAATTAAGCTGGTACAATCCAGAATGTGCTACGGTGTTAAACCGAAAAATTCAGAGCAGATCTTTGCGCTGAATGCAATGCTCAATCCTGGCATTCCGCTGGTAACTGTTTCTGGTAAGGCGGGTACGGGAAAAACCCTTTTAGCCCTTGCTGCTGCGCTGGAAAGCAAGCGGTATTTTAGACAAATTTTTATTGCCCGGCCAGTGGTACCTTTAAGCAATAAAGATATTGGTTTTTTACCGGGAGATGTGGAATCTAAATTGGATCCTTATATGCAGCCCCTTTACGATAATTTATCTGTTATTCAAAATCAGTTCA
>JAAEMC010000565.1 GCA_024225895.1 Desulfobacteraceae bacterium
AATGGACAGTGGCACAAAATGATCAAACCTGGGATATACGCTCGGATATGATGATATCTGATCTGATGTATTCAAGGAACGGATCCACCCTGGCGGCATTGGTTAAAAACAAGGGAAACTGGACCCTTGTTGTGAATAATCACATGTGGAATCTTAATGCTCAGATGGTGTTTGGCCCGGTGATCAGCAGTAACGGGGAAGTTGTCGCTGCCGTGATAGAAAAAAAAGGCAAATATTTTCTCAGCATTAATAACAAGATTGTGAACAAGGGATTTGACAAGATGTTTTTACCCAAATTCAGTCCTGATAATCAGTCAATCATGCAGCTGACAATTGATCAGGGGATATACAAAAGGGAAATCATCCCTTTGGAGACACTTTTATGATGAAGATAAAGAATCATTTTATATGCCGTAAAAATTACCCGGCAAAGGAGAACCAATGAATGCATTTATCGATTTTCTAATGGGTCCGATGGTCTGGATATCATTTGTGGTATTTATTTTCGGGCTTTTATTCAGGATTTTGATGATTATCAAGGAGATTAATGAAAAGGAAAAATTTATCCTTTCTTATTTGTCACCGCGATATGGGTTGAGATCCATTGTTTCATGGTTGATCCCATTTTTGCCCCAATCCACAAGGAACCAGCCAGTCTTTTATGCAGTCTCTTACATGTTTCACCTGCTGCTGTTTATTGTTCCAATCTTTCTTTTATCCCATATCGTGTTATTTAATGAATCTTTCCAGATTTCCTGGATTGCCCTGAACGATACCTTTGCGGACATATTGACACTTATCATCATTTTTTTTCTGGGATTTTTTGCCATTAGAAGGGTAATGGTGCCCGAAGTCCGGTACTTGACTACATATATGGATTATTTGCTAATTCTGGTTGTGGCATTACCCTTTGTCACCGGGTTTTTATCCTATCATCAGTTTTTAGCATACCGATGGATTACCATTATCCATGTGATTTCAGGGGAGCTGATGCTCATCCTGGTACCGTTTACACGGTTTTCACACATGATTTTCGCACCCTTTACAAGAGCTTTAACCGGCTCTGAGTTCGGCTATGTCCGGCATGCAAAAGACTGGTAATTCAATAAAGGAGAATAAGATGCAAGACCAGGCTAAAACAAATGAAAAACCTACCGATGTCGGTGTTGAAAGCGGGCTTGAAAAGCTGACTGACGAACGGATAGCCGATACAATCAACCAGGTCCTTTTTAAGGAGACCGGTATCCGTTTCAAGGCCTACATTGAAACCTGCATGCGATGCGGTCTATGTGCAGACTCGTGCAGCTTTTTTCTCTCTCGGAACAGGGATCCCGAATATATGCCGGCTGCTAAAGTAAAACAGACCATATGGGAAATGTTAGAGAAAAAGGGCCAGGTCTCCAGGGAGTTTTTAAGGCGGGCTGTTCATATTGCCCATCTGGAATGTAATTTATGCAAGCGGTGCTCAATGTATTGCCCTTTTGGTATTGACATTGCCTACCTGATGCTTTTGGTCAGAAGAATCTGCCACAAGCTGGAAATTACACCGCAGTATATCCAGGATACGGTGAACAGCCATTCGGCAACCTTGAACCAGATGTGGGTGAAAGAAGATGAATGGATCGACACACTTCAGTGGCAGGAAGAGGATGCCAGAGAAGAGTTTGATGATCTGCGCATCCCCCTGGATAGGGAAGGGGCTGACATCATGTATTCGGTCATAGCACCCGAACCCAAATTCCAGGCAGGTCTTATCTACCAGGCAGCAGTTTTTATGCATGCAGCCGGCGTAGACTGGACCATGCCGTCCAACCCGGGATGGGATAACAGCAATATGGCCATGTTCACAGGAGATAATGAAATTTCCGGCAGGATTGCCAAAACCTTTTTTGAAACCGCGGCCAATCTGAAAGTCAAGCGCATTGTCATGGGGGAATGCGGCCATGCTTTCCGGTCGGTATATGACGTGGGAAACCGGTGGCTCTCCTGGGCTATGCCGCCCATTGAGGTTGTTCACGCCATTGAGTTCTATCATGAACTTTTAACCTCCGGCCGACTAAAGATTGCCAAAAAATTTGATAAAAGCGTGACTCTGCATGATCCGTGCAATATTTCCAGGGGCCGCGGGCTTCATGACATGGCCAGGGTGGTGACAAATATGATGTGTGAAAATTTTATTGAGATGACACCCAACCGGGAGCACAATTATTGCTGCGGCGCAGGCGGGGGCGTGGTTAACTGCGGCCCGCCTTATAAAACCGAACGCATGGAAAACAACCGGGAAAAGGCCCGCCAGCTTGAAGCCACGGGCGCAAAGATCCTCATCGCCCCCTGCCATAATTGCC
>JAAEMC010000566.1 GCA_024225895.1 Desulfobacteraceae bacterium
AGCCTCTTTTTATTGTTGCAGCGTTAAATAGAGGTATCTTCAAAAGATGGTAAACTTTTTTTACATTCTCAGTTCAATTAAATAACAATAAACTCAATAGAATATTTGAGTATATTCAAAATTATTAATTGTCAAGTTGTTTATTGGCAAAAACCATATCTATCAAGCGTTTCCACTAAGTTCCAACAACAAATCATATTATAATTTCAATGGTTTAACCATTTTAACTAAATATTTATTATTTTTCTTGTAAGCAAATATTTTACAACACTCTATGATTTTTTCTAAAAAAAGAGAAGCTGTGTCTCCTTCCCGGGCATCTGAGGCTGATTAGCGGTACTGAGACCCGGGAGACCCGCAGGAAAGGTATCTGGTTTTCATCAAGTCCGAAAGGAGACAGAATTTCAACGCTATCGTCAGGGTACACACAAAAAAGGCCTTCCAGGAATTCGGCCGACCAGACCTGGCACATCGGCCCTATCTGGCCGCCCGGCGCTGAAAAATTTGTGATCATCGTCCTTCATTAAAAAATCTGTTGACAAAGCTCTTTTCAATGGTTAAACCATTTCATTTTCAATTCAAAATACTTTAACCATTGAAAAGAAAGGAGAAAACCGCACACCGCATTTGTGTACAGACAAACGGCTCGAACCGGCCGGAAACCGTTAAAATTTAATCAACAAAGGATGGGATGAGATGACGTTACTCTATTTGCAATTTGCCCTGTACCTGGCCCTGATGCTGGGTATCGGCTACTACTCCATGGTCATGACAAAAAACAACAAGGACTTTATTATCGGCGGCCGCTCTCTGGGGCCGTTCACCACCGCCATCAGCGCCGGCGCATCCGATATGAGCAGCTGGCTGCTGCTGGGACTGCCCGGGGCTGTTTTTGCCGGCGGCCTGGTGGAAGGGGTCTGGATCTCCCTCGGGTTGATCATGGGGGCCTATATTAACTGGCTGGTGGTTGCGGAACGACTCAGAAGACTGAGCGAGAAATTTGACGCCGTGACTCTGCCGACGTTTTTAGCCAACCGGTTCGGCGACGACACAGGCATGCTGAAAATCGTCTCAACAATGGTCATACTCCTCTTTTTCACCCTTTATGTCGCATCCGGCCTCAAGGGCGGTACCCTGTTGTTCGCATACACCTTCAACGCATCGGAAAATACGGCTCTTCTCATCACCACCTTTGTAGTGGTCTCCTACACATTCCTGGGGGGATACATGGCGGTGTGCTGGACCGATCTTGTCCAGGGGCTTCTTATGCTGGGCGCCCTGATTTTCTGTACGATCCTGGGATATAATGCGATTTCAGGGTCCGGCATTGATATCGCAGCGGTCAATCCCAAGGCGTTCAACTTCTCAACCACCTGGATCACCGGCGCGTCACTTATGGCCTGGGGGTTCGGCTATTTTGGCCAGCCCCACATCCTGGCCCGGTTCATCGGTATTAAGAGCGCGTCAGACGTTCCCAGTGCCCGGCGTATCGGCATCACCTGGATGACCATCTGTCTTTTACTGTCCACGGCAATCGGTCTCATCGGCATCGGTTACAACGAGGTTCATGCCCTTGCCGGGGTGGCAGGCGAAGGCGGGAACCAGGAACGGATCTTCATGGCTCTGACCAGCACCCTGTTTAACCCCCTGTTTTCCGGCTTTGTCCTGGCTGCCGTGCTGGCCGCGGTTATGTCCACCGCTGATTCCCAGCTCCTGGTACTCACCTCATCCCTTACCGAAGACCTGCCTTTTTTTGCCGGTATGACCGATAGGCAGAAGGCCTGGGGCAGTAGATTCGGCGTCGTCGGTTTTGCACTGCTGGCCCTGGTCATTGCCTACAACGATTCCGGTTCCATCCTGGCCATGGTCGGGTATGCCTGGGGCGGGTTCGGTGCAGCCTTCGGCCCGTTGATGATTTTGTCCCTGTGCTGGCGGGGAACCACCAAAACCGGTGCATTGGCAGGAATGATCGCTGGTGCGGTTTCCATTTATGTAATCAAAAACTTCATCAGTATCGAGGGAGAATATTTTTACGAGCTTCTGCCCAGCTTCTTTGTTGCCTTTGTCACCATTGTGGCGGTGAGCCTGGCAACGGAAAAACCCCCGGAGGCAGTGCTGGAAAAATTTGACGATGCCAACGAAATTAACGAAAAGAAGCACGAAGTGGTTTACCAGGATTGATCGGGTAGACTTTTTCATTGAAACGACGGGGAGGATCTGCCTGGGATCCTCCCTTATATAAAAATACAAGATAATTAAAACAAAGCAAACAAAGGGGTCACAAAAAAACAAAGGGCCTCATTTCCAGACAATGAAAGAAAAATGAGATTCTGAGCTTTGGTGTGAGCCGTTGCATGAAAATAATGTTAGCTTTTATACATATATATTTCCAGTGAGGTATTTTACGGCATTCCCCCTGATGAGGACGCGGTCTCCCTGGTATTTACAAAACAGATCCCCTCCTCTTGGAGAAGCTTGATGCGCATGAATTTCTTCTTTTTTAAGCCGATTCGCCCAATACGGCACCAATGCACTGTGAATGGATCCTGTTACAGGATCTTCAGGAATACCATAGCTTGGCGCAAAACACCTGGAAACGCAGTCAGACTGAATACCTGGTGCAGTAACGATAACGCCATATGGATGGAGTTGTTCCAATAAATAAAGGTCAGGTTCAATCGCTCTAACTTCATCTTCAGTTGCCAGGATCGCGTAATAATTAGGGTCTGCTTCAACAACAAACACCTCTTGTGGCTGCACTTTCAACCCATTTAACAAGTTCTCCGGCTGTTGTTGACAAGGCATCATCAGAAAGCTTGGAAAATTCATTTCAAACATGGAGCCTTTTTGCGTTACCTTTAAAGGTCCGCTTTTTGATTCAAATTGAACAGACTGACGTTCCGGTTCAAGTTCAGTAAAGATGACAAAAGCACAGGCAAGCGTGGCATGTCCGCACAAGGGCACTTCCTGGGTAGGAGTGAACCAGCGGATATGAAATCCATCATCTGCTGGTATAAAAAATGCCGTTTCAGCCAGATTATTTTCCTGGGCAATGGCTTGTAACGTTACATCATCAAGCCAGTGTTCAAGAGGACACACTGCTGCAGGATTTCCATGAAAGATTTTATTTGCAAATGTATCAATTTGATAAATATTTATTTTGTTCATTTTATGCCTTTGATTTTGTTGTGAAATGACAAAGCAAAATTTCTTTTAAATCAGCACAACTCGTATTTTTGTGTCCAACATAACAAATTAATTTGTCAAAAAACACATAAATACCGTCAAAATAAATAAGGCTGGTGAATCCAGCATTTGCACGATTTTTTGATGACAAAAAAGAATAAACCTAGGATAATTCTTTTTTAAACCGGTTGGTCATCATTTTTTCATAGAGAATGGGTGACAACCGGTGAATATAATATCCGAGCCGGCCCATGAATGTCAGGATCAGGTTGGATTTTTCTTTTTGAAGTCCTTTAACAATCATCTTGGCTGCATTTTGAGGTGTATCCTGCTTCCCAATCCGTGTTTGTTCATGGGTGGCAATCTTGCCGTCGGTTCCCAAAGCCCTGGTTTGAAGATTGGTTTTAATAAATCCCGGTGCGACAATCATCACATGAACGCCTTTGGACCGAAGTTCACACCGAAGGGAGGTAAAAAGGCCGTGCAATGCGTGTTTGCTTGCACTGTATCCTGTTCTTCCCACCAAAGGTGCGACCCCGGCAATGGATTCATTGACAATGATCACGCCTTTATTTTCGATCAACGAGTCCAAAGCCGCCTTGGTGCAATATAGGGAACCAAAAAAATTAACATCCATCACTTTTTGGATTACTTCGATTTTGGTTTGGGAAAAAAGTCCTCTCTGGGTAATCCCTGCATTGTTAAAAAGGATATCTATCCTGCCAAAATGAGAGAGAACACGATCAATGGCTTTGAAACATTCTGCTTGCCTTGTCACATCGCATTTTACCGCCAGGATCTCAAATTCCTTATCCTCAAATTCATTTTGGGCAAGCGCCAGGGTCTCGTTATCCATATCCAGCATGGCGACAGCCGCACCATGTTCTGCTAATTCACGGCATACGGCAAGTCCGATGCCGCTTGCTCCGCCTGTTACAACAGCAACCTTGCCTTTAAAATTTCTCCTATCCACTGATTAATTCTCCTGCAGGAAGCTGCCTTCGAGTAAAAATAAAAGCCGTGATCAAACCGCCGATAATATGCCAGATTCCCCACCAGGCAACCAGTACAGCCATGCCGCCCAACCCGTCAAAAAAATTAAAGACAAGCACCAGTCCCAAAGCAGAGTTTTGAATACCCACCTCAATGCTGACCGCACGGCAATCTCTTTCCGGTAATTTTGCCATTTTCCCGGACCAGTATCCAATATTCAGTGCAAGGGCATTGTGGATTAAAACCCCAAAGACCACCAGGCCCACATAGGTTAAAAAATTCTGCCAATTGGCTGCTAAAGCCCCTGCCACTATCACTATAAAAAAGATCAAAGAAAAAATTTTAAAAGGTTTTCGAATCTTATCAGCTAAAGCAGGCAAGAAATGGCCAATGGCCATGCCCACGGTTAACGGAATACCCAGGATGATAAAAACCGTGATAAATACGTCCATGGGATTTAAGCTGACCTGCTTTAATATTTGGGCCGTGTCCGGATGTAAGCTGCCCCAAAATGAAATATTGAAGGGAGTCATAAAAATTGCTGCCAGAGTGGATACAGCCGTCATGCTTATGGATACGGCACAATTTCCCTTGGCAAGATAGGTCATAATATTGGAAAGGTTTCCTCCCGGGCAGGCTGCCACCAGCATCATGCCCAGGGCAATGGAGGGATAGGGTTTTAAAATCAAAATTAAAAGAAAGGTAAAGGCCGGCAGGAGAATAAATTGAGCTAAAAGCCCTATTAAAGGTGCTTTGGGGCTGGCAATAATCCGCTTGAAATCCTCAATTTTCAGTTCAAGAGCCACACCGAGCATCATCAGGCCGATGGCACCGTTGATAATGGCGATTCCGGTCCGGTTAAAATTCAGGTTGACCTGGTCAATCATTACAGCATCCATAATCTATTCTCCTGTTGGAAAGTTTTAAGCCTTGTATGCTCCGATGTTTGCCAGAGCCGTACTGCCCGGGCTGATGGTTGTCGGATCGGTCATTACATTGATACAGCAGACCTTGTTTGAAGCAAAAGCAGCTTCAAGGGCAGGTTTCACATCCTTGGCCTCTTCCACAAAAAATCCTTTCCCGCCAATGGCTTCCACCATTTTATGATAATCCACCCGGCCGATATAGGTCCCGTCCTCAATGGCATGTCCGATGCGAAGTTCCTGGCTGTGGCGGATCATGCCCCAGCCCAGATCATTGGAAATCACCACTACAATTGGCAATCCTTTTCTGATAGCAGTTTCAAACTCCATGAAATTAAAGCCCACTGATCCATCACCTGTTACCAGCACAACCCGGCTTTGAGGATTTAATAATTTAGCTGTATTGGCATAGGGGATTCCAACAGCAAGAGAACCGAATATCCCGTAATCCAGGTATCGTCCCGGTGTAACCACTGTCCGGGTCATGCCCATCCAGGTGGTTGTATCCCCTCCGTCCGCAACCACAATATCATTTTCTTTGTCCATGAACTGGTCGACTTCCCTGGTCAGACGCATTGGATGAATAGGGACGTTGTCTGTTGTCCAGTCATTTTCAGATAATGCTTTTCCATCTGTATGAGCCTGCTTGATCTTATCCATCCATGGGGTAAATTTTTGATTTAACGTCTCTTTTAAATTATAGTCTGCCAGCTGTTGGTTACATGCTTTTAAAAATCCTTTGATATCACTAAGCACGGGTAAGTCTACGCTGCGGTTACGGCCGATTTCCTCGGGTGCAATATCAACCTGGACCAGTTTGGCAGAAGGATTAAAAATATCTCCGAAAAGATAATACAAGGACAAACGGGTTCCTAAAATGATGATCAAATCTGTTTCAAGATAGGCGGCAAAACTACCGCCGGGCCTGATGGCAATTGCTCCTTCAAAGCATTGGGGATGATTATCTGATACAACACCCCGGCCTGAAAGAGAAGTGAACAAAGGAATATTTGTTTCTTCGATAAAGGTTTGCAGTTCAGCCTCGGCATTGGATTGCCATGCACCTGTTCCGGCAATGACAATCGGATTTTGGGCATCTTGGATCATCTTGATCAGGGCCGCAGCCTTGTCCGGATCTCCCGGGTGGGATATGACTCGGGTATTTGTGGTTCTGACATCATCCTGATTGACTGGTGCATTTAAAATATCAATGGGAAATTCCAGGTATACCGGACTGGGACGACCGGATTCAGCAATCCTGAAGGCCATATCCACATATTCTTTGGCCCGCTCGGCCTTGGAACAGACCAGGGCCTTTTTCACCATGGGTTTGATCACATCAGCCTGGGGCATGTCCTGAAGATCCAGTCTTTCTTTATTGTCAAACCCCACACATCCTGCGATTAAAACCAGTGGAGTATTGGAAAAGTGGGCACTGGCAACACCGGTCAGGGCATTGGTAAACCCGGGACCTGCCGTAACCATGGCCACCCCTGCCGTTCTTGTCATTTTCCCGTAAGCCTCCGCCATAAAGACAGCTGACTGCTCATGGCGGGTATCAAAAATTTTAACCCCTGTGTTTTCAAGGTGCTGGTAGATGGGCGTAATATGCCCGCCGCTCAATGAAAAAATAGTTTCAACCTTTTGATCTATTAAGGCCTGGGCTGCCAGTTGCGCACCGGTAATCGTTTCCATATCTACTCCTTTAAAAAATTATAATTCCATTAATTGTCCGCCGCAGATGTTTAAAGCCTGGCCCGTTATGTATGAGGAAGCGTCTGACGCCAGGAAGGCTGCAAGATCCGCAACTTCTTTGGGCGAGCCAATTCTTCCCATGGGAATGGATTCACACATCTTTTTTTCCTGCTCTTCCACGCTTGTATTTAAAAACTGGGCTTCCAGGCCGAACCGCCATTTTTCAAGATCGGTCATAATCTGTCCGGGGCAGATGGCATTTACCTTAATCTTTAAACCGGCAAGCTCCTTTGCCATGACTTTGGTCATCATAATCACCCCGGCTTTTGATACAGCATAGGCTCCATTGAAAAGAGGCGGTACCTTGCCGGCCCTTGACGCCGTATTAATAATACTGCCGCCTTTTTCGACCATCAAAGGAACAATGGCTTTGGATACACGGAAAACACCATGAAGGTTGACATCAATGGTTTTCATCCACGCATCATCATCATAGGTGTGAATACCGTTGGGAACGCCAAAGCTGGCGCCGGCATTGTTGCAGAGGATATCAATGCGCTCAAACGTATCCTTTACGGTTTCTGTCATCTTTTGAACTATAGTATTATCTGTAACATCCAGATTTACGGCCAGGGTTTTAACATTGTACGTTTGCGCAAGTTCATTTTGGATCTGTTCCATTTCGTCAGTTGTACTGACAGCTACATCCGTCTTTAAATCTTTGGCATTTCCAAAGTCGGCAATAATAATATTGCAAGCGCAGGAAGCAAATTTTTCAGCAATGGCATAGCCAATGCCTGATTTTTTCCCCGATCCTGTGATCAGGGCGGTTTTTCCTTTTAAATCAGCATTCATTTTCTTTTCCTTTACCTGATGTTTTCAGTTTATTTTAAACTTTTAATTAATTTTTCAATACTGTATTCATAAATGTCTTTATGCGTCTGGGAAGCAAGGATGGTATTTTCAAACTTTTTAAATTGCATGAGGCCATAAAGAGAACCAAAAAAGAGAATTGCAAATTTTCCGGCATCCTCTTTTTCAAAAATATTTTCTTTAATTCCCTGGCAAACAACCTCTTCGATCAGAGCCGTTATCTTTTTACCGGACATATCGACTTTGGTTTTCAATTCCGGTTCAAAAAATATTTTAGGCGAGGATAAAAAGTAATTAATAATATCGTAATAGTCGTTATGATCTTCGCAGAATTGATAAAAAGACCGGCCAATCAATCTGAGTTTTTCATCGCTTCTTATCTTTTTCTTATGAATGGTTTCCAGCCGTGAATACAAGAGCGCTACACCTTCCATCTGCAAGGCAATAAAAATTTCATGTTTGCTTTTGAAATAAAAATAGATGGTGCCGATGCCAAGTTCCGCATGTTTGGCAATTTTGTTCATGGAGATATTGTCGATGCCGGATGAGAACAGAAGATTGCGGGCAGCATCCAGGATTTGATTTTGCCGGAGTTGCTTTTCCATGGCACGTCTTTCCCTGGTTCCCATATGCCTCCTTTTTATTCGTTCTGTTTTCTTAAGCCGGGTTTCAAGCGGCTGAAGAAAAAATGAATACGATGATGATTATCATTCATTTGTCGAACATCGTTCTATTTTTGATATATATTCTACAAAACACTGAAGTCAAGGATTAATATTTTTTCTTTTCATGTATTGTTCTATTTATATTGATTCGCAAAATTGCATTCCAATTCAAATCCATTCAATTGTGACAATGATGGTTGGAGTATGAATCAATCTGGATAAAACCCAATGTCTGATGCAAGGATACCTCTGTGTGCCCTCCCTTCTCAGAGCGGCATAAATATTAAGTTGGGCGCACACAGGCATGCTCCAAATTTTAAGATTTAATTCAGAGCGCACCTGTACAAAATTAAAAAAAGAAGAGTGCTTTATAATGAATGGCTAAATAAACCCTTGTTGGCCGATGAGCAGTAGTATTTGCTGGGCAGCTTCATCAGGGGTTATGGCAGTGGTGTCAATTCGCAGTTCAGGTTTTGCAGGATCTTCATATGGATCATCCACACCGGTAAATCCTTTTAAAAGCCCTGCCCTGGCTTTGGCATACATACCTTTTCTGTCCCGCTGCTCACATTCTTTGATAGGGGTGGAGACATGAATTTCAAAAAAACCGCCATAGGTTTCTATGGCATTTCTTATTTCCGACCTGGTTTTGGTATACGGCGCAATAGGGGCACAGATTGCTATACCTCGGTTTTTTGTAATTTCAGCCGCAACATACCCGATTCGCCGGACATTGATATCCCTGTGTTCTTTTGAAAAATTAAGTTCACTGGATAAATTCCGCCTGACAATATCGCCGTCAAGTAATGAGACCGGTCTTTTACCGATTTCCATAAACCTTGAATACAAAACTTTTGCAATGGTGGATTTGCCTGCCCCTGAAAGGCCGGTTAAAAAAATGGTAAATCCTTTGGCACTGGGAGGTGGATATGAATTTTGCAATTCCTGAATTACTTCAGGAAAAGAAGCCCACTGGGGTACGTTTTTTCCTTTTAATATGCGGTCCTGTATATGGGAGCCTGAAAAAGATATGGTTTCAGCCTCTTTGGGAACCTTGGCTGCTGTCCTGTATTCATCTTCAAAGGGCAGGTAAACCATCTCCTCAAATGAAACCACACCCACACCCAATTGCTTTTGAAGCGATTTGGTGACCCGTGTGGACTCGTCATAAGGATAAAAAGGTTTATTATTGTTATTATTATTTCCCGGGCTTGCATGATCGTGGCCAATTATAAAATGAGTACACCCAAAGTTTTTACCTATAATCATGTGCAAAACAGCATCCCTTGGTCCTGCCATGCGCATGGCAAGGGGCAGCAGATTAAATAAAAAAGTATTGGGTGGATAATAGGATTCCACTTTTTTATAGCAGCGCATCCGTGTGTAATGGTCAAAATCCCCGGGTCTTGTCACACCTGCAATGGGCAAAAGCAAAAGATTGGCCTTGGCTTTTCGCATGGCTTCAATGGTCATCTCAAACTGGGGCCGGTGCAAAGGATGCCTTGTCTGGAATCCGACAATTTTTTTCCAGCCAAATTTTTGAAATGTTTGTCTGATTTCCAGGGGCGTCTTTCTTATCTGAATAAAATCTGAGTGAATAGGCAGATTTAAGGCTTGAATTTCGCCTCCGATATAATACGAACCAGATTTATTAAAAAGATAATCAACTCCCGGATGGTGTTGATCTGTGGTGCCATAGACTTGAAGGGCTTCTTTTTCCATATCAACGGGCCAGATATCTTCTACATTCAGAACACCTAATAAAAATCCCTCCTGATCCCTCAATGAAACAGACTGCCCTGTTTCAAGAGAAGCGGCAAAATTTTCACTTACATCCAGGCACACGGGAGAAGGCCAGAGAACACCCAATTCCAATACCATCCGGTCCAGGCAGGACTCATAGTCAATCTGCTTCATAAACCCT
>JAAEMC010000567.1 GCA_024225895.1 Desulfobacteraceae bacterium
ATATGTGTGTGACCTGGCCCCGGTCATTGTAGGCATACCGGGTGATGAGAGGCTCATCACCGCTCTGGGTCTCAGTTTTTTCCTCCGTTTTCATGCCTGAGTCCGCATCATATGAATAATACACGGTTTTCTTTTCAGAAGGGTCTGTGACAGACATGACCTGTCCCCTGCCGTTATAAGCGGTGACAGCGGGGGAGCCGGTCCGTGAGTCGGTGACGTTCTCTCTTCTGCCCAGGCCGTCAGAATTTTATGGGCGGTCCTCTATACGTCCACCAATGATGGGAATCCCCCTCCAGTTTGAAATATTCCTCGTTCCTGCAGTCTCAACCATAATATCTAACGTATCGATCCACCAATCAAAGATGTTGACAGCTTCATCCGGTTCATAATATTCATTTATAATTTTTTGTACGTGATCTTCTTTATCAATTATAAGTGATTTTAATTTTTTTGAGTAATTAGTAACTATTGCAGATTTTTCTGAACAATTTACACCAACACAAATTGTAAATCTCCAAAACCATTTTGATAAATTGTCATCTATTTCTTTATCTTTAAAAAACCTGAAGATAGAGAAAAAATCAATGAAAATTGCACCTGACGGAAG
>JAAEMC010000568.1 GCA_024225895.1 Desulfobacteraceae bacterium
AAAAAAAAAAAAAGAAATGCAAAATCATACAAATTTGTTAAAGGCAAATCTGACAAGACGGCAATTTTTACGATCAAGCGCAGCCGGGGCTGCTGCCATCTATATGGCACCAGCACTCACCCTGGGAGCGGATCAAAAGAGCCGCGTCATTAGTGTTAAGCATGCCGGGCTCATCAATGCGGATGAACGGGTCAACGCTGAAATCGCCAGGGAGTGTGTGGATCAAGCCCTTTTGGCGCTTACTCAAAAAAAGGATATGAAAGATGCCTGGCGTCAGGTGTTCCCTAATTTGCAACCAGCAGATACCATTGGTCTGAAAGTCAACAGTGTCAACCGTAAATGCCCGACTCACCCTGAAATTGCTTATGCTATTGCTCAAAGTCTGATGGATTCCCTTGACGTTGCGCCCAACCAAATTATTATCTGGGACCGTGCCAATTCTGAACTGGTCCGGACCGGGTACGCCATCAACTATTCCGATAAAGGGATAAGGTGTTTTGGCACTGTAAAGAAATTCAGTGTCACCCGATGGCTTATGGGCAGAAAATTGGATGAAAAAGGCGGGATTGGCTATGATAAATCTGCTGCCATTGATGTGGGTAACGGATTGACTTCCAATTTAAGTAAAATTTTAACCCAAATGTGCACTTACCTGATCAATGTGCCTGTTTTAAAAGACCATGGCAGGGCCGGGGTTACCATGAGCCTTAAGAATCATTACGGCACTATTGACAATCCCAAGGAGCTTCATTCCGAATATTGCGATCCTTATACAGCTATGATCAATGCATCTGACCAAATAAAGGGTAAAACAAAACTGATCATCTGTGATGCAGCATATGGTGTATACAAAGGCGGTCCTTTAGGCGCCCCTCAATGGCAGCACAAATCAATCCTGGCGGCTTTCGATCCTGTGGCGATTGATTATACGGGTTTGCAGATCATCAATGCCAAGCGCAAAGAAAACAATGAAGATGATGTAACACCACTTGCCGTCCATCTGAAGACCGCCGAAGCCTTAGGCCTTGGAACCTGTAATCCTGATAAGATTGTCTTAAACAAAATCAAGCTGGCCTAATGAACAATAAAATTAAAAATGATTTTAAGGGAGATGGATGAATGACAGTGCGCAAAGAGAATAGCCAAAATCAAAACAAGCAGCAAAAGAAACGAATATCCCGCCGGCAGTTTATCAAATCAAGCGCAGCCGGGGCAGCTGCCATCTACATGGCACCAACACTCACCCTGGGAGCGGATCAAAAAAGCCGTGTGGTTATTGTCAAGCATAACGGGCTGATCAATGCAGATGAAGCAGTTGATGCTAAAAATGCCAGGATATCTGTGGATAAAGCCCTTTTAGAACTGACGCAAAAAGACAGCATCAAAGATGCATGGCAAAATATTTTTCCTGATCTAAAACCTGAAGATACCATTGGCATGAAAGTCAATTGTATTAACCGCAAATGCCCCAGCCACCCGGAGCTTACCTATGCCATTGCCGAAAGCTTGATGGATTCGTTGCCCGTAAAGGCCAATAATATTATCATCTGGGACCGGTCTACGGCAGAATTGAAAAAAATCGGGTATACCATTAACGAGTCCGATAAAGGAATCAGATGTTTTGGCACGATTAAAAAATTCAGCGGAGGGCGCTGGATTTTAAACCAGAAACAGGATGAAAAGGGCGCCATTGGGTATGATAAAGAAAACCCCATTGACGTGGGTGCCGGAGTCACTTCCCATTTGAGTCGTATTTTAAATGAATGCACCTATCAGATCAATATACCGGTCTTAAAGGACCACCGGTATGCCGGGGTGACCTTGAGCCTGAAAAATCATTTTGGCAGTATCGACAACCCAAGAGACTGTCATCCCAACAATTGCGATCCTTATACAGCCAAAATCAATACCGCTTCCGTTATCAAGGATAAAACCAAATTGATTATCTGTGATGCTGCCTATGGTGTGTATGAGGGCGGGCCCAGGGGCGCGCCGCAATGGAAACACAAAAGCATCCTTGCAGCCATAGATCCTGTAGCCCTTGATTACACTGGTATGAATATCATCAATGCCAAGCGTAAGGAAAATAGTGAAGACCCGGTAACGGCCAGGGCCGTCCATATAAAAACAGCAGATGCCTTGGGACTTGGGACCT
>JAAEMC010000569.1 GCA_024225895.1 Desulfobacteraceae bacterium
AATTGCGCCCAAACTAGGGCTTAAATACATGCCTGATCTCAAATTTGTCCATGATGATTCCTTTGATAAGGCCGCAAAAATGGACGCCTTGATAAATTCTACCATCAAAGACGACAAATAAAAATTTCACCAATGGAAAGCGGTATACTAGCAATCAAAAAGCCGGAAGGGCTTTCTTCTGCCAGGGTGGTCAGCCGCGTAAAAAGAAAACTGGGTGCCAAAAAAGTAGGGCATACCGGCACTCTGGATCCCTTTGCCACTGGCCTTTTACTATGTTCAGTCAACCAGGCCACTCGGATTTCACGTTTTTTTCTGGACGGTAAAAAGCGATATCTGGCCAGTGTCCACCTTGGGGTTGAAACCGACACCTATGATCCTACCGGACAGGTTTTAAACAAGGCAGATGCCAATGTGATGGCCGCAATTCAAAAAGCGGATATCCGACAGATTGCTGATGGGTTCATGGGACCTCAAAAGCAGGTTCCGCCCAGCTTCTCAGCATTAAAACATGAGGGCACACCCCTTTATAAACTGGCAAGGCAAGGTAAAATTATTGCAAAGCCGCCAAGGGATATTGAAATTTACGACCTGGTCATTCATAGTATCGATCTGCCCATAATTGAGATGGAAGTCTATTGCTCTTCCGGTACCTATATCAGAAGTATTGCCCATGATTTAGGGAAGAAACTTGGGTGCGGGGGGCATCTGGCCGGTTTAAGCCGGACCCAGTCCAGCCATTTTTTTCTGGAGCAGGCAGTGGATTTAATAAGTTTTGAACAGATGGAAAAAGAGGCAGCCGAGAAACTGATTGTTCCCTTATCAGACTGTCTTAAATTTATGCCGAAATATTCGGTAGATAACGAGCGCGCCAGAAAAATTTGTCATGGCCAGAAAGTCGCGCTTACTGAAATTTACAGCAAGGATTTAACCCCGGGAGTATTTATCAGGCTTGTGGATTCAAAAGGCGGTCTTCTGGCTGTTATTGAGACGGATAAACATCCTGAAGGTTATAATTATTGTTGCGTTTTCTCACCTTAACTGATATTAGAAGATTGTTGTTTTTGTCATGGCATTTTTCCTTTCGTTTTTGATTTTTGTTCTGAATGGAATATCGGATATAGGATCTTTAAAAAACCGGGTAAATATAAAGTGCCATATTATATGTATTCCAAATAAAGGAGTTTAAAAGTGGTTTTATTAGCAGAAAACAAAGAGGAGATGATCGATCAGTTCAAGCTCCACGAGTCTGATACAGGCTCACCCGAGGTGCAGGTTGCCATTTTAACCCACCGTATTAGTTATCTTACAGAACATCTTAAAGCTCACAAGAAAGACCATCATTCACGAAGAGGCTTGTTGATTCTTGTCGGAAGGCGCAGAAGCCTTCTGGATTACGTCAAGAAAAAAGATATCAGCAGATACCGCTCTTTGATTGAAAGACTCGGGCTAAGAAGATAGAATGAACAGCAACCGGTTTTTGACAGTAAGTGTGTCGAAAACCGGTTTTTTATTTTTAATTGGGCGGTAATTTTTGGGAAAATCTCTAAATAAGTTCGCATGGCAGGTATCAAGCCAAGGTTTGATACCTGCCATGCGGGTTTATTTTGTTTAGTCTTTTCCTTTCAAAACTTATCGCCCTTCTCATAACAGGAGTTATACATGGAAAAAATATGTAAGACCCAGATTAATGGAAAAGAATTTTCCATTAGTTCGGGCAAGATTGCGAAGCAAGCATCGGGTTCAGTTGTTGTACAATATGGTGAAACCGTTGTTCTGGTTACTGCAACCGGTTCAAATGATCCCAGAGAGATTTCTTTTTTACCACTGTCTGTGGAATATCAGGAAAAGATTTATGCTGCCGGACGAATCCCTGGAAATTATTTTAGAAGGGAAATCGGTCGGCCAAGTGAAAATGAAACCTTAACCGCCAGGCTGATTGACCGGCCGATTCGGCCGCTTTTTGACGACGGCTATAATTATGAAACCCAAATTATTGCCACTGTCCTGTCCATGGACAAGGAAAACGCGCCGGATATGCTGGCTATGGTAGGCGCTTCAGCCGCCCTTGAAATCTCTGATATCCCCTTTGCAGGACCCATTGCCGGTGTCAAAGTGGGAAGAATCGATGGTAATTTTGTTGCCAATCCAACCATTGAACAGATGGAAGAAAGCGATATCGAACTGGTTGTGGCTGGGTCTAAAACCGGTGTGGTTATGGTTGAAGGCGGTGCTGACATTGTGTCCGAAGAAGAGATGCTGGATGCTATTTTCTTTGCCCATGATGCCATGCAGCCATTGATTGATATGCAAAAAGAACTCAAAGAGGCGCTTGGCAAAGAAAAGAAAGCCTTTGTAACACCCTTGCCCGATGAAGCCCTGGTCCAGAAAGTGGAAGCGCTTTCAAAAGAGAGGATCCATGAAAAGGTCCAGGTCAAAGATAAGATGGAACGCCAGAAAGCCTTAAGCCTCTTAAAAGAAGAAATTGTAGAAAGCCTTTCTGAGGAATGTCCAGATGATATCGGTGATATTAAAGCAATATTTAGTAAATGCGTTAAAAAGGTCAGCCGTGAGATTGTCTTAAATGAAGGCAAACGAATTGACGGCAGAGCTTTTGATGAAATCCGTACCATTACCTGCGAGGCGGGTAATCTTCCCCGGCCCCATGGCAGCGCCTTGTTTACCAGGGGTGAAACCCAGGTTTTAGGAACGCTAACCTTGGGTTCCGGAATGGATGAACAGCGTGTTGAAACCCTGTCCGGAAACGAAACCCGGGCGTTTATGCTTCATTATAATTTCCCTCCCTTTTCAGTGGGAGAAGTCAGACGGCCGGGTGGCCCCAGCCGCCGTGATATCGGTCACGGTAAGCTGGCCGCAAGGGCCATTCAGAGAGTGCTTCCTGCCCAAGAGGATTTTGAATACACCATCCGTCTGGTTGGCGAGGTAATGGAATCCAACGGCAGCTCATCCATGGGAACCGTTTGTGCCGGAACCATGGCCCTGATGGATGGCGGTGTGCCTATTAAGGCACCGGTATCCGGTATTGCCATGGGCCTGGTGAAAGATGATGATAAAACCATTGTGCTTTCTGATATTTTAGGGGATGAGGACCATTTTGGAGATATGGATTTCAAAGTGGCCGGACCCAAAGAAGGCATCACGGCCCTTCAAATGGATATCAAAATTAAAGAGCTTTCCAAGGATATCATGGTGAAAGCCCTAACCCAGGCTAAAGCAGGACGGCATCATATACTGGATAAAATGCTGGAAACCATCCAGACAGTAAGGGATGAAGTCTCTCAGTATGCGCCCAAGATCGTCAGTGTCCAGATCAACCCTGACAAGATCAGGGATATCATCGGCCCTGGCGGCAAAATCATCCGGGCTTTGCAGGCAGAAACCAATACCGTGATAGAAGTGGATGATTCCGGTATCGTCAAAATTGCTGCAGCAAACCAGGATGATTCAGACAAGGCTGTAAAAATGGTTTCAGATATTGCCATGGATCCTGAAATCGGTGCCATCTATGAAGGGGCTGTCGTCAAAGTAACTGACTTTGGCGCATTTGTGAATATCAAGCCCGGAACAGACGGCCTGGTTCATATTTCAGAACTGGCCAATCATCGTGTCAAAAAGGTTACCGATGTAGTGAACGAAGGCCAGGTCATCAAGGTAAAGGTCCTGGATGTTTCCAGGGATGGGAAAATCAAGCTCAGCTATAAGGCTGCTCTTGCCGATGACAAATAATCCCTTGTATGTATGTCCCCTTGCCAGCGGCAGCAAGGGGAATTGCCTGTATGTTTCAACCAATGAAAACGCGTTGCTGATTGATGCAGGCCTTTCAGGGGTTGAGATCGAAAGAAGGCTTGCAGCAAAAGATTTATCTCCTCAAAAAATTTGTGCCGTCATCATCACCCATGAACATTCAGATCAT
>JAAEMC010000570.1 GCA_024225895.1 Desulfobacteraceae bacterium
ATCTTTGTCTTTATTAAAATAGATCCCTTTTTTCTCCTGTGACCGGTGTAATGCTTTATATAATTCTTCAGCTTTCATTTTTGACTCCTAAAGCCTCCTTGATCTGTTCTTCTCTATATCCGACAATAACAATGTCATTGATTTTAATGGTTGGAAATGAACATCGGGGATTGAGTTCCTTTATATCTGCAAGAATGGCTTTTCTTTCATCACCCTCAAGGTCATCTACCTCTATATATTCATATTCAACATTGCAGTCGGAAAGAAGGCGCTTGGTTGATTTGCAATGACTGCATGTGCTTAGTGCATATAGTGTGTTTTTTCCCATTACCATTTGATTCTCCTCAACTCTAATGAAATATATTTAAAACATTTGAAAAAATAATTATGTTAGAATTTCTAAATTGCACAATTTATGCCATATTTCTAAAATGGAAAAAGTTCATTAATTGGCATTTGTCAAAACTTCCTCTGCCACTAAGTAGTTATTTCATCACTTGTCGGTCATGGCCCGAATTTTGCTCTTAATTTTGAACAAAACCAAAAGTATACATGAACAATAATCTATTTTAGTTTTCAAGGCTTATCAATGGGAAATGATATTACAATATTAATCGGAGGTGCGGCAGGGTATGGAATCCAGACAATCGGCAATTTGCTGTCCAAGGCATGTCACAATGCGGGATTGTTTATCTTTTCTGTGGATGATTTTGAATCCCGTGTCAGGGGCGGACATAATTTCCATGTTATAAGGATTAGTAATGAGCTTTTAAGCGGGCCAAGCCTTAAGCTGGATATCCTGGTAGCAATCGATGAAAAAACCTATTTAAATCACAAAGATGAGCTAGCACCAAACGGTATAATTTTGTGCAATGATACAGGGGATGATACAAAAATGTCTAATACTACAAGCCACATCCCTTTTGAGCAGCTCGCAAGGGACGCGGGTGGAAAGATTGCCTCCAATACTGTTGCCGCCGGTGTTATCCTTGCTATCCTTGGTGCTTCTTTCAAAGATCTGGAAAAGTTACTTCAGGCTCAATTTGAAAAAAAAGGAAAAAAGATTTTAGCCCTGAACCTTATGGCGGGTAAATCTGGTTACGATATTGGCAAAACCATTCAATTTTACAGGTCTTTTGACTTTAATAAATCAAATCACAGCAATGTTGTCATGTCAGGTGCAAAGGCTGCAGCATTAGGCGCTCTTGCATCTGATTGCCGCTTTTTCCCATTTTATCCAATGAGTCCGGGAACAGGAGTCATTGTCAATGCTTCGGCCTTTGCAGAACAATTTCCTTTAGTAATAGAACAGGCAGAAGACGAAATTGCAGCTATTAATATGGCGGTTGGAGCTTCGTTTGCCGGGGTCAGATCCATGTCTGTTACTTCAGGAGGAGGTTTTTGTCTTATGACCGAGGGCCTTGGACTTGCAGCCATGGCTGAAATCCCTGTTGTTATTATAAATGCACAGCGCCCCGGCCCTGCGACAGGTCTTGCCACAAGAACTGCTCAATCTGACCTTCTTTTTACGATTAATGCATCTCAGGATGAATTTCCAAGGTTTGTTTTCGCACCCGGTAGCCCCAAGGACACATACAATGCAGTAAAAAAAGCATTCCATTTATCTGAAAAATACCAGGTTCCATCAATAGTATTAATGGACCAATTCCTTATAGATTCTACCAGGACAGAACCGGACGATCTTAAAATAGGGTCAGAACATGAAAGTTTCTTGCTGTCTGATACAAAAATGTATCAAGATGAACCATATCTTCGATACAAAATTTCTGATTCAGGGGTTTCTCCACGATGTACTCCATGTTCCGGACCGTTTCTTGTCAGATCGACAGGGAATGAGCATACACCAGAAGGCTTGACAAGCGAAGATCCTGAAAACAGGAATATGATGGTGGAAAAACGGTTTAAAAAAGTTAAGCATATGAAAAAAGAGATGAAAATGCCTTCTTTGCTATGTACCGAAGCTAGCTTTTTCCTGACAGGTTGGGGTTCCTCAAAGGGAAGCATCATTGAAGCCTGCCTGACTCTCCGAGAACAGGGTATTGACGCAAGTTGGATTATCTTCGAAGATATCTGGCCTCTGGATGAATATAAATTAAAAAAAATACTCCGGAATAAAAAACTTGTTATTGTAGAAGGTAATGCAACCTGCCAGTTGGGCAGCCTGATCCGTCAGTTAACCGGAATTGACTATGCTTTTTCTATTTTAAAATATGATGGAAGACCCATCTATCCTGAATATATCATTGAAAAAGTACAACAAATCATGGGGCATTAATATGACAAAAACAAAATATGATATTGACAATGAAAATCAATGGTGTCCCGGTTGCGGGAATTTTTCCATCCTAAAAGCAATGAAACAGGCGTTTACCAAGCTTAAACTGGATCCGGATAACCTTTTGATTGTTTCTGGTATTGGACAGGCAGGCAAAACTCCTAACTATTTAGCATGCAATATGCTTCACGGTCTGCATGGAAGAGCACTATGCCTTGCAACAGGAGCAAAAATTGCCAACCACAATTTGAATATTGTTGTGACCACAGGAGATGGTGACTGCTACGGTGAAGGCCAAAATCATTTCACAGCAGCTATACGCAGAAACATAGATATTACACTTTTTGTTTTTAATAATCAGATATACGGGCTTACAAAAGGTCAGGCTTCCCCAACCTCAGCCTTTGGCATGAAAACCAAGATCCAGCAAAACGGTACTGTATCATCATCATTTAATCCGCTTGCAACTGCTCTTGTGAACGGCGCCGGGTTCATTGCCAGAGGATTTTCAGGAAATATTGAGAAACTATCTTCCACCATGGTTGATGCAATGAAATATAAAGGATTCTCAATGATCGATATCTGTCAGCCATGTATCTCTTTTAACAAGCTAAATACTTATTCATGGTACAAGGAAAGGGTTTTTGATCTTGAAAACAATGGGCATGACAACTCAGACTATAAAAAAGCTCTTGAAATAGTACATCAAAATGAAGAAAAAATACCAACAGGGATCATTTATAAAAAACCTGGTATTCCATTTCACGAGCGGCTGCCTGTATTAAGAAAACAGCCTTTGTCGAGTTATGTTTTTCCAGAGTCTGAATTGAAAAATATTCTTGGCAGAGCCTGAAAAAAATCATATGCAAAATAGTAAATTCAAGGAGATTTTAAAATGGGAAAAGTATTGATTGTATACGCTACAAGAACAAATGAGACCAAGGGTATAGCTGAACTGATTGCTGAAGGAGTCCGTATTTCAGGACATGAGGCTGTTTTAAAAACAAATAAAGATATTAAAGGTGAAGATGATTTAAAAGATTATGACGGGTATGTGTTCGGATCAGCCACCTACCATGGTGAAATGATGACATCAATGAAGCAAATTTTATTTGTTGCTCAAAGAGCTGAACTTGAAGGGAAACCAGGCGGAGCATTCGGTGCCTATGGATGGAGTGGTGAAGCTCCGGGAAGAATATATGAAACCATGGAAAATATATATGGCATGAAAATGGTTTCCGGTGGGCCTTTGATGCTCAAGGCAAAATGGGTGGAAGGTGGAATCCAGGCTGCCCAGGAGTATGGGAAAAATATAGCTGCTATGATTTAGCTCAGATATTTCATTGAATTTCAACAAAGGGATTGATATTTTGATGAAATTATTCAGGCATGAAAATTGCTGAATATCGTAGAGGGAGATATTTGAGAAATTAACTTTTGTGGATACACTAAATAATAACAAATAATCGATATTAAGGAGAAAAAATGACACAATTAAAAGGAACCAAGACCCAAAAAAATCTTTTAACTGCTTTTGCAGGAGAATCCCAGGCTCGCAACAGATATACTTATTTTGCTTCCAAGGCAAAAAAAGAAGGGTATGTTCAGATCCAATCAATTTTTGAAGAGACTGCAAATCATGAAAAAGAACATGCCAAACGGTTGTTTAAATATTTACAGTCTGGAGAAGAGCTGGAAATTACAGCAGGTTTTCCAGCCGGGACAATTGGAAGTACAATTGACAATCTAAAAGCATCTGCGGCCGGTGAAAAATATGAACACACATCAATGTATCCCGAGTTTGCCGCCATTGCCAGGGAAGAAGGCTTCAATGATATTGCAAGAACTTTTGAATCAATTGCTGTAGCAGAGCTGTATCATGAGCAAAGATATCTTGCTCTTGTTGACAACATCGAAAAAGATCAGGTATTCAAAAAGGAAATGAGTGTTAAATGGAGATGCCGCAATTGTGGATATACCCATGAAGGAAGTGAAGCTTTGGATGTATGTCCCGCTTGTGCCCACGCTAAGGCTCATTTTGAAATAGTACCTCAAAATTATTAATTATTTAAAAATAGGAGAAAAATAATGGCTGAAAAATACGGTGTTTATAAATGCTCAAAATGCGGTAACATTTCCCAGGCACTTCATGCAGAAAAACCTCCTTTAATGTGTTGCGGCAAAATTATGGATCATATAGTTGCAAATACGGTGGATGCTGCAAAAGAAAAACATGTCCCGGTTGTTGAAAAAATTGAAGGCGGATATCATGTAAAAGTTGGAAGTACTGCCCATCCAATGACAGTGGATCACTGGATTGTCTGGATTGAGCTTGTTTCAAAAGACGGTACTCTGATACAAAGAAAATTTTTGGATCATTCCGATGCTCCTGAAGCAACATTTTATACTGATGCTGACAGGGTTACAGCCAGAGAATACTGCAACCTTCATGGTCTTTGGGAATACTAAATAATACGCTGACAATATCTGCAGTATTCCATATCCAAATAAAAAAAGATGCAGAAGAAAAGCTATACGGTAAACGAGCCATTAGTGTCTCGTTTACCGTATGGTTACTTTCGAACCCAGGTGTGATATTTTTTTA
>JAAEMC010000571.1 GCA_024225895.1 Desulfobacteraceae bacterium
AAAATATCAAGGGCAAACATGCATCTACCTTCATTGGTTTCACTGCTTTCAAGCAATAGCTGTACAGAACGCCCAAGGTTCCGTTGTCCAAGGCCTTTTTGCCCAAACCTCTTGGTGATGTCCGTATCCTGATTCAAGGTATCAATTAATTCGGCCAGGGTTTTAAGACTCTTTTCTCCTGCTACTTCCCCTGCTGCCAGTTTCATGGTTTCCACAGGGGTTAATTTGTCTGATCTGGGTAACCGGGTCAATACAACACCCACAGAGGCAGCATGATTCAAATTCGGATCCTGGTGCAGTATTTTAGAATCTAAAGACCGCTTGACATCAGTTCCGATGGCATATTCGGTCAAAGTTTTTTGAATTTTATAATCCGTGTTATGAGCTACGTAACAGATCCGGCATCTGTCAATGATGGGAGCTTCTTCTCTTTCCATAAGAAAGGTGTCAAATTCCGAATTATTACTAGTTGCGATGATCAATGTATCAATAGGCCATTTAAATCCGTCAAGTTCAATCATTCTGTTCTGAATAACGCCCAGATAGACCTGGACAAGATCTTTTTTATTTTTATAAATCTCATCTGAAAAATGAATACCGCCGCCGGCAACGCGGGCAAGAGCACCTCTTCTCAAATCAAACCGATAAGGGTTATTTGAATCGGTAATGTGTAGTAACCGCTGGATGGATTCCTCCCCCAAAAGGTCCACGGCAGATGAGGTGATTTTATCCTTGGCCGGGTATTTACCCGTAATGGTCCCGAGACTTTCAATAAGCGGAACCGGCACGATTTCAATAAATGAAAGTACTTTTGGAATATTATTATCGCAATGTTCCCGTATCTGGTTAAGGATATATGCGCTGCAGGCACCCAGTGGCCGGTATTTCTCATAGAGCACCTCTAATTGTTTAATAGTGTATTTAAATTTCTTGGCCAGCCATTCCATTGATTTTTCTTTGGTTTCGCAAAGGCTCATGGCCAAAATCATTGGATCTTCATAGGTCTGGGATTCAATTTGGGTAATCCTGCCAAAGGTGTCCAGCTTATCAAGATTGATAAATTTAAAGGTAAATTTCCGGTTTTCAGGCAAGGTTAAAAAGTCTCTGTATTTTCCACAAAGGTATTCCACAAAAAAGGTCTTCCCGTTGCCGGGTTCTCCGACAAGAACATAGGCCATTTCCCTAGAGGAACCGCCTTCAGATGCATCTTTAACAAATGATACAAAACTGTTGATTTCATTAAACATTCCAACAAGATGCTTTTTCCCCTGGCTGAACAAATCAAACTGGTATGTGCTTTTGCCTTTTACCGTGATCTTTTGAATCCCGGCATCCAGTATCATTCTCGAAACCCCCTGAAATGCATCTTCGTATTTTTTCTTCCCTTTTTTAACAGCTTCAACATGCTTCAATAATGACTTTGGATTCGTTTTTACGGCCATTTTCCCCTCCTCTGGGCAGCAAGGAGGCTTGCGCTGCCTGTTAAGAATTTTCGGAATTTTTCATCTACAAAAAGCTTTATTAGTTGATACTAATTAATTTGAATTACGTGTAACAAAAATATGGTTGCTGAACATTTCTAGTAGAAAAAGTGAATACTTATCTTCTTTACTAACAATATAACAACAATAAAATCCACTGTCAAACGGTTTGAAGCAGCCCTGATCCACCATCAAGGCGCCACCTGCCGCGTTGCCTGCAATCGTTCCTCCTTAGCGGAGTGCCTTATACGCCTTTAGTCGTCACTTCCTGGTGCCTTCACTTACGTGTACCTCATAATTGTAACTGCTTTAAATTATTAATCCAAATTAAGTCACTTGAGATCTCTCTCTGATTTGAAGGCTATCATTTCAATCTTTCTCCATGTTTGTAGAATAATATTTTACTTAAAATTTAACATATTACGACAGCATTGTCCTGCAACGATCTACAAATTCGTTCTTATGGACAGATGGTTTCAAAAGATTCACGGGCTTAAGCTTTATAGCGATTCCCAAAATAAAGTTCCTAAAAACATGATAGATTAATGGAATCGCCTTTGAGCAAATCGATTGTG
>JAAEMC010000572.1 GCA_024225895.1 Desulfobacteraceae bacterium
AAATACATTCTTTTATGCCCGGATACACCCAGTTCAAATAAAGAAATGGTGGCATTCAGAGACTTTAAAGATTCAGGGCCGTTGTTTGTTTATTTTGCCAACGAAGTGGAAAACAAAATCAGCAAAACTTTCTCTTTGCACCTGGATGATCTTAAGAAAGCTGCAAAAACCCTTAAAGGATATCAGCCCGATATCCAGGCAAGTTATGATTTGATTGTTCAATTTGATGCATTGCCTAAAATTCGCCTGGCCCTTTTGTTTAATGACAAAGACAGGGAGTTTGACGCCCAGGCCAAAATTCTTTTTGAAAAAAGAGCCCAGGATCATTTGGATGCAGAATGCCTGGCCATCATGGGCAATCTTTTATTCCGGCGGATAAATGAGGCAATGCCTGCATTAAAAATACATTAAAGCAAATACGATCACCAGTTATAAAAGTGCGGTTTTATTATTTGGTGAACAAAAGCGGTCAGTTGCTGCGGTAAATGTTCATTTTGATATTAACAAAAATTTCTCGTGGGATTGGCGCTAAAAAAAATCAAAGGGCAATACCATAAGGGCAATACCATAAGGGCAATACCATGTTCTTTTCATTGTATTGCCCTTTTAACAGCATTTATCTTTAATAAAAGCTATAGAATAATATTTAATATACGCCGCAACGGTTCTGCCGCGCCCCATAGCAGTTGATCTCCCACAGAAAAGGCAGTAAGAAAATCATCACCCAGGTTCATCTTCCGAATGCGTCCCACAGGAACAGTCAATGTGCCTGTTGCCGCAGCAGGGCTTAGATCGGCAACCGATTCTTCCTTTGTATTGGGGACCACTTTCACCCAGTCATTATTGTTTGCCAGCACTGACTCAATCTCGGCCAAAGGCACATCCTTTTTTAATTTGATGGTAAAGGCCTGGCTGTGGCATCTCATGGCCCCTATCCTTATACATTGGCCGTCAATGGGAATGGGGTTGTCAGATCTGCCGATTATTTTATTGGTTTCCACCAAGCCTTTCCATTCCTCACGGGTCTGCCCATTATCCATGGCCCTGTCAATCCAGGGAATCAGACTGGCTGCCAGGGAGACAGTCCAGTTATCTTTGGGCAGGCTGTCTGAACGCATGGTCTCTATGACATTCCGGTCAAGATCCAGGATGGCGGATGCCGGGTTATCTAAAATATCAGATGCATTGGCGCCAATGGTCCGCATCTGATTTACCAGTTCTTCCACATTTTTAGCACCGGCACCGGAAGCAGCCTGGTATGTCATGGATGTGAGCCATTCAATGAGATCATGTTCAAATAATCCGCCCAGGGCCATGAGCATCAGTGATACAGTGCAGTTTCCGCCAATATAATTTTTTATACCATCATTTAAGGCCTGGTCGATTACTTTCTGGTTTACCGGATCAAGGACAATGATACTCTTATCATCCATTCTTAAGGTGGAGGCAGCATCTATCCAGAAGCCGCCCCAATTGTTATTTTCAAGCTGGGGGCGCACCTTTTGTGTATAGGAACCGCCCTGGCAGGAGACGATGATATCCATACCCATCAAGGTATCAATATCATAGGCATCTACAAGAGGCGGGACCTCTATGCCTACGTCCGGGGCTTTCTGGCCCGTCTGGGATGTGGTGAAAAAAAGAGGTTTAAATTTATTAAAATCATTTTCTTTAAGCATTCTTTCCATGAGAACGGAACCAACCATTCCGCGCCAGCCAACAATTCCGACGTTTTTCATTTGAGCCTCCTTTTTCAATTCTAACCTAAACCTGAACCACATTTTTCAGGTAAAAACAATGTAAGACAAAATATCTATCATATTTTAATC
>JAAEMC010000573.1 GCA_024225895.1 Desulfobacteraceae bacterium
CGTTTTAAGACGTTTTTTATTCAAATCTCCTTGTATAAGTTCAGTAACTACTTCACGATCCATAATTAAGTTAACCAGGGAAATAAACTTTAAAGTTATAATACGTTTTGCTATTTGCCGATGGATCTTCTAACTTTTTATTCAAAAACAAGACTGCGTCAAAGGTACCGTTCACATAAACATCACGGCCGTTAATATTGTGTTTGAACTGAAACAGTACTGTATTGTCCTTGGATTTTAATGTGTAGGTATGCCACCCGTGACCGGTCAGATATTCTTTGGGAATTTTCCAGATATCTTCTTGGATTTCAGGGTCTCTGACTTGCTTAATATCATTAACAGAAAAATCTGGTCCCAGCCGGTTAAAATAACCAACCATGGCTTTGGCTGTTCCTGAAGTATCTGCTTTCCCATTTTGATGGCTTTCTTCAACTTTTAGACTGTATCCGTCAAAAAGGCCGGGAAAGGTTTTGGCTGCATATTCCATCATTGCCTGGAATCCAACGATCTGTTTGGCCATATTAGGAGCAATGACCGACGGTACAGAAGCATTTTCAACATCATGGGCAAGCTGTTGCCGGTCCCCGCCGGTGGTGCCCATGACAAAAGCAATTTTGTGTTCAACATAAAACAGGGCATTTTCATTCACAGCAGTGGGGTGGGTGTAATCAATGGCAATAAAGGTGTCATAATCAGTTTTTATCTGCCGGATGATTTTGTCTTTTTCGCCCGGTTTAATTAAAGTGACTTTCACAGTATCAATTAAAACAGAATCCTCTACTATTTCCGGGCCGGTCAATGAAAAGGGGATCAGCTCAAAGCGCTTGTCTTTCAATGCAAAGGCAGCCATCTTGCGGGCCACATTACCCGGCAGGCCATTTACCAATATCTTTATTTTTCCCATGGTCATCCTATTCCTATAGCGTATTGATTAAGTTTTTTAACTTAGGGGTTTTTTCATACTCAATGGCGGTGATTATCCTTTTTAAAGATGCTACCGCATCAGGGATATACCTTTCAAATCCTTTTTTTCCTTTTATCAGGCTTAAATAGCTAAAAGTACCTAAAAATTGAAGATTTCGTGTAAGGTAGCATTAAGTATAGCATTTTTCAAACCCTTTTTCTTTCTTGAAATCACTGAGTCCCAATTTTTGAATAACGTATTTTAAAAGCGCTTGTCTGATATGATTATTTAATTGAACATAAGGGTCGATGAATAAGGATGCGAGATCGTATTGCAAAGGGCCTTTTCTTGCCGATTGAAAATCAATAAAGAATATGTCGCTGTCTTTAAGCATGATGTTCCTGGACTGCATGTCCCGGTGCATTAATCCCAAATGAGCGTTTTCAAGTGCTTTATCAGCAATGAACTCAAACTCATGTTCCAGATCGGAAAAGAATATTTCTTTATTTAAATAATTATTTATGAACGCTTCCATGAAATACCGGCATTCATATTTAAGGATCATCTTCTTTGAATAGGATTGGGTCTGGCAGGTCCACTCAGGATTGAAATTTTCAAATCCCAATGATGAGAACCGGATAAGCTGATCACATACATTTTGATAAAGATCGATTATCTCATGGTCTGTTCGGCATTTTTTTACTGCGGCTTCCAGGTGAAGATCTCCCAGATCCTCCAAAGCCACCATGCCCGAGATTGGGTCATGACAGATGATTTCTGGGACCGGGATGTTCTTTGAAACAAGATGATTGCCAATATGGATAAAGGCATTCTTTTGTTGATATCGTTCAGTCTTTGAAAGACAGATACCGTGATCAGCAATGACCCAGGATTTTTCACGATCAATTGCCCGGTACCATTTCCGGTCTGACCCATCCCCTGCAAGTTTTTCCATGGTGATCTTAGACGCCTTTTCAATGGGCATCTTGGCAGCTGTGAGTGCACACAAGACAAGTGCAGTTTTGGTGTAGGCTTCAGGCGTACCGATATCGGCCCAAAATATATCATTGCCTATATAGGCTTTTACTTTCTTTAAAGGACACAGGTGTTCATAGACTTCAATACTGGAAAAGGCCTTTTTGTCAGGGAAATAATCAAAAATTTCAGGGCTCAACACCTGGATACCTGTAAATGCCAGGGAACCTTTTTCATCACAAAAGCTTTTGATGTATCCGTTATCGTCAACCCGTAATTTATTAAATTGTTCATGGTCATGCAGCAAGAGGGTAGCAATCTGATCCCCTTTTTTATGATATAGGTATAAGCGCTTCAAGTCGGCATTACATACCACATCAGAATTAACCACAAAAAAATGATCGTCCTTTAGGTGGAATTTTGCATTGGCGATAGCACCGCCGGTTTCAAGGATTTCAGGTTCATGGATAGTTGAGATATCTGCACAAAACTGATTGCTTTTGACAAAGGTTTCTATCTGGCCATGCAGATGGTGGGTATTGATCAAGATCTTTTTACATCCGCAGTCAATGAGGCGTTCAATCGCCAATTGAAGGATGGGCTTTCCGGAAAGAGTGAACAAAGGTTTGGCAAGACTCTTTGTATAGGGTAAAAGTCGTGTGCCAAATCCGGCAGATAGGATGAGTGCTTTCATTCTTAAGAGATGATCAACCGGATCAATCGTTCAATAATGGTCCGGTAGTAGTCTATTTCAAGGGTATCATCCCTGCCTTTGACCTTGTTTCTTACAAAAAATCTTACTGCATTCCGGTAATTAATGGGGGAAAGAGATTCTTTAAACAGGATGTTATTCTTTTTATATTGCTTCGATCCCATGGATTGGATCTTTTTAACCTGTTCTTTGAGGTCATGTTTTCCTTCAGGATGTTTTTTAAAATAAAGCAATGTCGTATTATAAGATTCCAGGAACGGTTGTAAAAAGGCGGCAAACCATTTGAGTTTTCGTAATCCTTGGCTGGTGAGTTTGTAAATATCCGGCTGCTGCTTGTCTGGCACTATAATGCCTTCATTGATAAATCCCTTGATGGCATTGCTTATGAGTTCCTCTATGGTCTCTTCTTCATTAAAGGAGAATTCATCCAGAAACATTTTTTGTAAAAACCGGCAGCGGCGAACAAGATCCGATGATGAAAACTGAAACCTGTCCGTTTCAAGAATGGCCACAGCTGTATAGGCAGAATCAACAAAAAATGAAATCACTGAATTTTTATAATAATCAAGGATGGCACGTTTATTATTTTTTACAATAAAAGTGGTGTTATCTGTTATTTCTTCCTCATCTTCGTCCGCTAATTCAATAAAGTTCCGGGAAAGGAAATTATGAATGACCATGTTCAGTGAATTGTCCGGATCAATCAAGAGGGTGTCTGACATTCCGGCGTTTTTAAAGGTCAACAGGTTCATATAGGTGTTCACACGGTCCTGCAATTGTCTTTGGGAAAAACTATTGGTGTGGCAGTTGAGAACAGCGCTGGCAATAATACCATGGGGAGTAACAACGGCACAGGTATTAATCCGGTTGAGCAATTTGTATCCAAAATTTTTAACCAACTCTATATATTCCTGGTTGGATGACTTCTGGATATCAAAATTTTTGCTGCCAAGATATTTTTTAATGGATATGGGCTCATCAAATTTTAAGTAAACCTTGCCATATTTTTTCTTTAAAAATTTTCTGGCACTGATTAACCCCTTTAAGGTTTCCGGATCTTTCTTGCCGCCGGATATCTCTTTTAAATATGCGTCTTCTTCAAGCACCCTGTCATACCCCACAAAAATTGGAACAAAATGAAGATCATCACAGGCATTGTTATTATAGGCATTGATCAGCATGGCAAGACCCCCGGGACGGGTGGTCAGAAGTTTGCCGGTCCTGCTTCTGCCGCCTTCAATGAAAATCTTGATATTGAACCCTTCAAATAACAATTTTTCAAGATAGGCGTCAAAAATTTTAGGATAGAGTTCTGCGCCTTTGAATGTTCGTCTTATGAAAAAAGCGCCCGCTCTCCTGAATAAGGGCCCCAAGGGCCAGAAAGACAAGTTTTTTCCGGCGGCAATGTGGGGACAGGGCATGCTGTTTTTAAACATGACATAGGGAATCAAAAGATAATCCAGGTGACTCTTGTGGCAGGGAACCAGCACCAAGGGGGCTTCTTTGGCTTTTTCCCGCATCCGGTTTATCTCCTGGGGATCCACAACCAGATCTTCAAAAATATTTTTAAATAACCAGGTTAAAATAACATCTCCCAGATTAATAAAGGTTTGATTGTAGTTTGCCGCGATCTCCCGGATATAGCCGGCAGCTTTTTTATGAACTTTGTATAAGGGCATATTATGCTTGGCAGCGTAGTCTGCCATGTATTCCCGAAGTGATTTTCTTGTCAGGATATCTTCGGTTATTTCCTGCCTGGATTTTAAGACCGGACCTGTGATGCTTTTTCTCTGGCGGTTTAAAATGTCAACAAGATAAAGTCTTAGCCTGTGGGTCTGGAATTCTGAATCAAGTCTTTCAATTTCAGGCCGTAAAATAAATTCTTTAAGATTTACCGGTTTTGCAAGTTGAACACTAATTTTTTCCGGCTGCCTCAAAACGGAAAGTATCCGCTTAATAAGCCCCGGTTTTTCATTGGTACCTAAAAAGATATCAAAAAAAGAAGGGATATTATGTGCGGGTTTGGTAATATAGATGATGTCTTCGGGCACAATAATGATATCCTGATCAATTGTTTTTTGAAGCTCAATCAGGTGGTGAAGCGGGTCAACAGTAGATTTAATAAAACGCTTGTAGAAATCATCTTCCTCAATCAGGCAGACAAAGCCGGATTTTTTTTCCATTAGCTGACGGGTTATGTAACCGGATGAATAGGCATCTTTAAATTTGAAATTATGGAAGAAATAATCCAGGTGACACAAAAGGATTCTGAAAAGATGTTTTACCGGCAAAAGGAAAAAAAAAATAAAATCAAATCCAATGGAAGGATAGGGCAGGTCCATACATTTGAGCTTTGTGTGGTAAAATAGAAAATCAAAACTCCGTTTGTTCTTGCTTGCAAACACAACAATATTCCCAGGGTTGATATCTTTGAGTTTTGCCTGATTGGGTTCATCAATATGGATTTTTTTGATAACACCTTTGATTAATTTATTGGGGATAATGCCTGAATTACCCGGGTAAAAGCAGGTATAATAATCATAGGAGTTTGCCAGCAGGCAGTCTATGTAATTCCGAAGCTTTTTTCTTGTGTCACGCACAAGATTTTTCAGCTTTATGTATATGGACATTATTGATTCTTCCTTAGGATGTCTGATCTATGTTTTCTCAATAG
>JAAEMC010000574.1 GCA_024225895.1 Desulfobacteraceae bacterium
AAAAACGTTCCTGACAATTGTCAGCCAAATAAACTTTATCCCGGCATTGCGCTCCATAATGTAAAGAATTTAATATTGTGCGTTGTTTGTGACCACAACATACAGGGGTGCCCTCATACTTTATTATTAGAAGAAATTAAAAAAGCGATACTGAGCTTTTATATCATTATTATGGGGAGCTGCAATTTACTGATTTTTCTATGAAATTATAATCTTCTCGATTTATTGTATATTCTAATTGCGTCTGATAAAATAAGAATCAGCTCCATGTTGATCAGTCTTATAAAAACACCACAAACGATAAAAGAGGCAATTATGCAATTTAGATGCCCAAAATGCGACAAACTGCATAAAGTAAAGGATGAGTTGGGCGGCAAAAAGGCGAAATGCAAATGCGGACATTCCCTTACGATTCCTATGCCCCCTAAGAAATCTGAATCGCTTCTTTGCCCAAAATGCCGGTCACCGATAAAAAAAGGAGATATCAGCTGCCTGTCCTGCGGTATTGTTTTTGAAAAGTATAATAAAATAAAAAACGATCAAGCAGGAGTAGCTCACTCCCCAAAATCAAGGCCTGTTCAGGAAACCAGTAAAACGTTCACCCCTGATACCCATCCCACCGAAGACCTGGAACCAGAAGATTTCGATGATTACCCTTGGCCGACCAATATATTGATCGCCAAACCCTGGCTTGCGGGTGCTCTGGGTGGCATCATAGCTTTAGTTTGTGCCATTTTTCTCCCCGGGTTTATAAAGGAATATAAAAGTTACCCGGATGTTCCGCCAATCGTCCTGCTGGAAGAAGCCAGAGAATTGTTTCAAGGCAAAGAAGAGATTTTGGTCAGCTTAAAGGAGATGGAATGGTTATGCCAATTGGAATTCAGGGACATTGGCGGAGATATAAGGGTCGACATTCCTTTGAAGGATCCGAAAACAGGTGGGCTTGTGGTCGTAAATTTCAATGACACTGTTGATTGTGAGGTGTTGAGCCACGCACCCGTAACCGGTGTGCTTGAAGTATTAAAACAGGGCAAATTCAGAACAAACCTGACACAGAAAGGGTTAATTCCACCATTCTATGATATGCCGGTTTACTATTTGTGTACCTGGTGCGGTCCGGAAAACGCCTGGTATGGTATTATTGTGTGTTCGGCTTTTTTGATCATCGGTCTTATGCTGTATCCGGTCTGCAATGCGGCGAAATTGGAGCTTCTCAAAAAAAAGCAAACACCATTTGACGAAAAAAGTGAGTTTGGCATTGGCACACAGGGAGTAATTTCCATGTTGGTTGGAATTGGGCTAACCGGTTTTACATGGTATATGGCGATTACAAAAGAGTATTTTTATGAGGTAACAGCCCTGCTGGGCCCTGCTATTATTATCGGATCCATCGGTATGTTTATCTGGCCCGATGCTTTTCAACAGGCAACCAAATTCAAAACATATAATTGGCAGATCATTTTTATTGTCATACTTGGTACAATCGCAGGTTTCTTGCATATAATGTTTTTAGGGGACTAAATCATAAAACTCGGATCCCATGTTTTTGCCGGTTTTCTGGATTTTTCAGTGCCGGCATAGCTTCCCAGAAAAAAAAGATCCTTTTGTTAAAAATCCTGGAAAATCGAAAAGAGTATTTTCCTTTTTAGATCACAGTGTTGCTTGAATCTTTGTAACGGATTTACCTTAAATGTTTGAACCCAACATTGCAGAAAAATATGACCA
>JAAEMC010000575.1 GCA_024225895.1 Desulfobacteraceae bacterium
AAAACTTCCGGATCAAAGGAGGTGAAAATATGACTTCTCTTCAAGTCCTAATGAAAGAGATCAAGAATTTAAAACCAATCCCGGCGGTTGCCAATCAACTTCTTGCTGTTGTTGATAATCCGGACAGTTCCATGGAAGATATTGCCAATGTTATCCAATATGACCCGATGATAACAGCAAGTGTTCTAAAAAGCTGTAATTCTGCCTTTTTTGGATTAAAGCATCCCGCAGAATCAATAAAAGATGCTGTAAACATGCTGGGAACCGACCAGGTGATAGAATTGGTCTTGATAAAATCGGGTGCTGAAGTACTTTCCGGCAAACATGAAGGCTATGGACTGGAAAAAGGAGATATGTGGACGTACTCCGTGTCCTCAGCAGTGATTGCAAAACAGGTGGCCATCAAGATGTCCTTGAAAAATAAGAACACCATATTTACATCTGCCCTGATTAAAGACATTGGGAAAATAATTTTAGAAAAACATGTGTCCGGTGTATCAAAAAAGATTACTGAACTTGTTGAAAACAAAGGATATAGCTTTCAGGAAGCAGAAAAGAGTCTGCTTAAGATTGATCATGCTGAACTAGGGGCTATGATTGCCAAAATGTGGAAGTTCAGTCCGAGGATGATCAAAATTATCAGGCACCACCATTTGACTGACAAAACAATGCTTAAGGACAAAGAAGTTGCTGCAGTCTATTTGGCTGACTGCATCTGTATGATGTTAGGAAGCGGAGTGGGGGCGGATGGGTTGGCCTACCGGTTTAAGGGCCAGCTCATGAAAGACCATGGAATTTCGGCAAATGATGTATCCATGATCATAGCGGAATTTGGAATAAATATGCAGGAAGTTGATACCCTTTTAAATATGGCTTAACCAAAAAACAGGAAAAAAATCATGTCATATTCAATACTGTTAGTGGATGATTCATTGCCCATGAGATCTGTCATTAAACGAACCTTAACTGCTGCGGGTTATGGAAAATCAGAGATATTTGAGGCTGCAAATGGCAAAGAAGCTCTGAAACTGATGAAGGATTCATGGATTGATATTATAATGACCGACTTCAACATGCCTGTCATGAACGGTCTTGAGTTTATCAAAGCTGTTAAAAAAGAAGAAATGTCAAAGGATATACCGGTAGTGGTGATTTCTACTGAAGGAAATGAATCCAGAATCAAAGAGTTTATGGATTGCGGTGCTGCCGGTTTCATAACAAAACCGTTCACAGCAGAATCAATCCGCGATTTAATTGTCAATATACTTGGAGAAGCTGATTATGAAGAAGATTTTGATGGCAGCGATGATGACTTCGATTTCTGAAGTTATGGAAACCATGTTTTTTTTACCCATTGAATTCGGGGAAGACGAATCTATTGCGAAATTAGTTAAAATAATATCAAAACCTATAGCATGTCAGCTATCCTTTACAGGTGATGCAGCAGGACGATTGATTTTTGTTGCACCCAAAGAGCTGACAGCAGAAATGGCAGAAAACTTTATGGGGGAACCACAGGACCAGCTCACAGATGAACACCTTTTTGGAACACTGACAGAAATGTTGAATATGGTATGCGGCAATGCTTTAAGCAAAACCAAGTCCAAGGTTCCATATTCATTGGGATTACCGGAAATGGTTACTGCATCACAGATTGACACTAATGAATTGTTTACCGTAGTTGAAACCACTGAATCAAAGATGGCGATCGCAGTAATTCTTGATGAATAATAATGGCTGGAGATAATTTTAATGCCTGAAGATATTAAGGTCCTTGTTGTTGATGACTCTGCAATAGTCAGAAAGGTTTTTAAAGAGCAATTGTCCCAGCAAAGAGGGATAACGGTAATTGATACCGCTCCCGATCCTTATGTTGCAAGGGATAAGATTGTAAAACTGAAACCGGATGTGATTACGCTTGATATTGAAATGCCCCGCATGGACGGCATCACATTTTTAAGGAAGTTAATGAAGTTTTCTCCACTCCCGGTCATTATTGTCAGCTCATTGACTTCAAAAGGCAGCAAGCTTTCGCTTGAAGCTCTTTCCATTGGTGCGCTTGAAGTAATATCCAAACCCAATGCAGCCTATTCTGTCGGGGATATGAGCCTTCAACTCGCTCAAAAAATAAGGGCGGTATATGGTGCAAAAATAAAAACGCCTTCACGCAGCAATCTACAACCGCAGAGCGCTGTTGTAAAAGCATCGAAGGCCCTTGCAGAAACAACGAATAAAATCATTGCTATTGGTGCTTCCACCGGCGGTACAGAGGCTTTAAAAAAAGTATTAACCCGGATGCCGCAGAATTCGCCGGGTATTGTAGTTGTTCAACACATGCCGGCACAATTTACCACCTCATTTGCTGAAAGATTAAATGAATTGTGCCAGATGAATGTCAAAGAGGCCCAGAATGGAGACACGGTTTCAAACAATAACGTTCTGATCGCGCCGGGAAACTTCCACATGCTTTTGAAAAGAAGTGGTGCCAGATACTATGTGGAGGTCAAAAACGGGCCGCTTGTTCACTATCAAAGACCTGCTGTTGATGTCTTATTTAGATCTGTGGCCAGATATGCCGGTGCCAATGCCCTTGGCATAATTTTAACCGGCATGGGGAAAGACGGGGCAGCCGGTATGCTTGAAATGAAAAAAGCCGGGGCCGTCAACATCGCCCAGGATGAGAGCTCCAGCGTTGTTTATGGTATGCCTAAAGAAGCAAAAGATATCGGTGCAGTTGATTATGTCCATGACATTTACAGCATTCCAAATAAAGCCATCTCTCTTTTAGAAACAATGTAAATTATCCTGTTACAAAATAATACTGACATTTGGAACCAGACTCAGTACGCCCTATAATTCAATTGATTGAAAAATAAGGTGCTTGCCAGTTTTAATTTTCAGTGTTGTATTTTTCTTTTATAGCAAGAATATTTTTTTTTGCATTAAAAAATGCATCAACTAC
>JAAEMC010000576.1 GCA_024225895.1 Desulfobacteraceae bacterium
GAAGGAGAAAAAGCCTTTAACCGGCTTCCGGAACTCAGTGACAGTGTTGATCCATCTGATGTATATTATCTGACATCTGCCCACAGAACCGACAAAAAAGGCAATTTAAGAATCGTCGGGGTACCCAGGTCCATAACCAAAACCGGAGAATTGATCCGATCCCCCTTTAAAAATGATTTTGCAGTATTGAAAATAGACGATATCCCTGAGAACCTTAAACCACTTCCTTTAGCTGGAAAAATTGATCCACAGGATATACAAAGGCTTTCCCCAGTACTGATTTTGGGATTTCCCCTGGGCCACAAAACCCAGGATGACCATATTAATGCAAGTGTAACCAGGGGGCATGTCAGAAGAACCTCCAAAGAGATGATCCAGGTTGACTCCTCCATTTATAAAGGAAACAGCGGGGGACCGGCTATTAATTCCAATGGTCAGGTTATCGGAATTGCAACCGGCGTAGTCACTGATCAAACACCCGGATATTTTAAGGTGCTCACTCCTTTATCAGATTTTGGACTGATACTGCCTATATCCCGCCCGGCATCCTTTATAGAAAATCTGAAAATCGGACAGTTGAAATGGAACGGAATTATTGATTTTTCCGTGGAAAACAAGCTTGAACAAATTAAAGCACTGGCTTTTGAAAATAAATTTAATGAAGCAGCTTTTTTGGCGACGGAATTTACGGATTCCGGTAATGAGCCCCTATTGTTTTTTGCAGCAGGCATGCTCAATTTCTGCAGTAATAATTTTGAAAAAAGCAAAGGTTTTTTCTATAAAGTCACTTCCATAGAGGCGGAAAACACATCCTCCAAATTAATGATTTTTGTCATGGACTGGCTTGATGGGACCACCAGTGACAAAGAATTTACTAAAGGACTGCTCAACATGGACTGGAGGCATCCGGATGAATTTTTGGGGTATCTTGTCCAGGTTATAAAAAACAGCTCCCGAATGGATTTGGATTACTTAGAATGGGAAAATATGGCGGAAATGGGATGGCGGTACTTTATCGAAGGACTGATGCTTGAAAAAGAGAAAAACTTCAGTGATGCCGCAAATATGTTTAAACAAGCCATCCTCAATTCCGGTGTGGATGAGTGGGTATATTTTCTATCCTTTTCTCGGCTCCAGCTCATTCAGAATCAACACATCAAATTTGTAGCGGATAAAGAAAAATACAGGCAGGAAACTGAAGCATTTAAAAAAACAGCAATACAAAAAAGGGAAGAATCCAGCGAAAAAGGAAAAATTATTGCATCCCTCATACAGCGCAGTGAAGCCGGCAATACCACCTATGAAGAAAAACTCCAAATCTATGAAGCACTTTTGGCAATAGCGCCGGACAACAGGGCGGTTCTTGCAAAAATGGCCTTTTTCTATGCCACCAATAGTGTTTGGGAAAAAGCCCTCGAATATATTCATGCATACATGGAAGTGCCCGGCAGGGAAACAGCTTTGAGCCTGAGTTTGGGGTTACTAAAAGGTCAAATTTTCAATATCACCGACCAGAAGGATAAAGCTAAAAAACACCTGGAAAAATTCCGGAAAGAGACCAAAGATTCATGGTATTCGATTATTGGAAAAAATCTTTTATCCGGCCCCAATGAAACAGCCCTGATTAAAATTGCCGGGAAAAATCCTGAAAAACTAATCACCATGCATACTGCCTTAGGCCTCTGGGCAGAGGGTGCTCAAGATAAAGAAAGGGCTGCCCATCATTACCGGGAAGCATTGGGCTCTTACCTTGACAACCGCATGGAATATTACCTGGCTTTGGGAAGAATTGTCCGGTTCAGACAAAATCTGGATTAATCAGTATTTCAAAATTAAAATTTTGACAAAAAATATAAATTCAGTTGGCAATAATTAAGTGCCGTGCCCTCCGAATTTTTATAACACCATCCACTTCCAAACCAATAGCATTATGCTGCTGCCATCTATCAATTTTGCATCATCCAAGGTAATAAAAACGCCTTTATCAAAAACAAACTCTTTTATAGCGGTTTACTGCCCTCTTGGCTTCCGCTTAAAAATCCTGCCATCTCAAATATCCCGGCAAGCCTGAATAAGCATGAGCTCTCCAAAGATCCTGTGCCGGTATCGCCCTGATAATGCGACGAATTTGAAGCATATTTGCCATCATATCAGTTTATTGCCGCACCGTCCCTCGCCCCAATAAACCTGAGCAGACCGGGTTGAACCAAATCATAGTAAGCTCTGGTATTTGATTTGCTTTTTTTAAACTGTCGGTAGTCTTTCCAGTTGTCATTATTCATTTTTTAGTATCCTTTTTCTCATTCATAAAGATTTTATGACCTCAACTGAATAAACCAGTTTCTGCATTCTTGTAAAAGGAGAATGAGATCACACCTTGATTATTGTCTTATGAATTGTCTACAGAAACACAGCTTTATAATGTTGCTCTATGGAGTTCGGGGACAGCATACTTAAAACGTCGTCCTTTCCACCCGCTGGATTACACCACCTTGCCCGGCCGTACAAGCAAGGCGTCCCCCGAATTTAAATTAATTTAACAAGAATTGACTATGGTATCCCTCGAATTCTTACCTGACTGGGGCAAGGCCTTCCATTATAAATGTCTGCTTTGAGTTCCACTCCCCATTTCCATTGCTGTTCCAGCAACGGATGTACCATTCATATGGTCCCTTGGCCAAAACCTTATTGGGCGTTACAGTACAAGTGTTTCCCGTACAGGTTACATTGGGTGTATCTGGATCGTTATCCTCTGTCTCATACCATTGGGAAAACTTAGTATTTGTTTCCGTATTCTGATAAAACAGCTTATACCAAGTGGCACTGCTCACTTTCTCCCAGACAAAGGAGGGGGTTGTATCAGTCACTAATCCTGATGGGGATAAAAGCGTTGCTTTCCCGGGTGTGTTGCCATCTCCCAGAACGATAAAATTGGAGGCACTACTCCATTCGCCGTTACCGTTTTCATTCCATCCCATGATATACCAATTGTAATATCCAGGCTCCAGATCGTCAGAAACGGTAACCGAGCATGTTCCGCTTGAGCACTCGGCGTCAGGATATTTGAAGGAAGTATTCTCTGCTTCATACCATTGGATAACGGTATCTTTACCATATACGCTTTCAAGGTACAATTTGTACCAGCTGGTATTAAAGGTCTCATTCCAGACAAGGGCTGGCGTGGCATCATTGATTGATCCTGTCGGCGACACCAGTACCACTTTATCGGGAACTTCATCGCACCCTTCATCAATCGTATCATCGCAGTTGTCATCAACATCGTTGCACATTTCTGTTGCATCGGGATTAATGCCTTCGTCTGAATCATTGCAGTCAGAATCATCGGCTACATAACCGGATGGTAAGCCAGTCGCATCAACCGAGTTTTCAGAATCCCCATAGCCGTCGCCATCGCTGTCTAAATAATAGGTGGATGCATTATCACATCCCTCATCAATAGAGTCATTGCAATTCTCATCAGCCCCATTGCATATTTCAGCAGCACCGGGGTTGATGCTGCTGTCTGAATCATTGCAGTCCGTATTGTCTGTCGCATATCCGGACGGCTGCTCGATTGCCTGGGTTGTATTAGCAGAATCACCATAGCCGTCGCCGTCACTGTCTAAATAGTAAGTGACGAGATCTTTACAATCATCATCAATCAGGTCATTACAATTATCATCCACACCATTGCATACTTCAGGGGCGCCGGGGTTGATGCTGCTGTCTGTATCATCACAATCAGTATTGTCTGTTGCATATCCGGACGGCTGTTCGATAGCCTGAATTGAAGTTTCAGAATCGCCATAGCCATCACTGTCATCATCACGGTAATAGGTCGATTCACTGATTCCGGTATCGCTGACCCTGTATGCATACGCGATATCGGCATCGGTTCCGATGACGATATTCTCCCCAAATACAGAGACAGCAAACCCCAGTCCCAAATCGTCTTCAGCGCCGTCAACGATCAACTTGGTTTGCTCCGTCCAATTAGAACCATCGCGCTTATATACATAAACCAGACCTATATCCGTTCCAGAAGAAAGGTCATCTGCCCAGGCGCCAACAACGGCATATTCTCCGGACACGGATACGGAATTACCAAAAGAATCCAACATTTCTCCGTCGCTTGAATTTAGCCTTTCCTGGTCCCAGGAGTTTCCAGTACGCTTGAATATGTAAGCATACCCCCTGCCGTTTTTCACTTTATTATTACCGATAACGGCATATTCACCGGATAAAGAGACAGAGCACCCAAAGGTTCCGCCTGCTGCAATATCATTTGGCACCAGGATAGTCTGTTCCTCCCAGGTATTCTGATCCCGCTTGAACACAAAAGCGTAACCGGTATTATCTGTATTACTCGATTCCGTCCCAATAATGGCATAATCTCCAGATAAAGCGACGGATTTACCAAATCTGTCTCCGGACGAACGGGTACTTGGAACCAGTATTGCCTGCTCTTCCCAGGTGTCTCCATCACGCTTAAACATATAAGCCGCACCCGAACCGGTGCTATAAGACACTCCATACGCCCCGACAATGGCGTAATCACCGGATATTGAAACAGAAGCACCAAAAAAATCAGACTGACTACCATTGCTTGCCGTCAATTTAATTTGCTCTTCCCAGGTTTCTTCATTCCGTTTGAAAATATAGGCTGCGCCGGTAAAAGAGTTATCTGTATAAGCCCCTACAATGGCATAGTCACCGAATATGGATACAGCCTTGCCAAAATACTGGCCGTCCGTCATATCACTTGGGTAGAGTTTGACTTGTTCCTCCCATGAACTGCCGTTCCATTTAAAGACATAGGCCGCACCGGAACCATCCTTCAAATGAGCCCCGACAATTGCGTAATCGCCGGATACAGCCACGGATCTGCCAAATCTGTCTCCCTGCACCACATCACTTGGTGTCAGTGTTAGTTCCAGATTTTCAAAGGCAAATATATGTAAGGGTATTGATAAAAAAACAACAATGATAAATAGGTAGGCACCACAGTTTTTTCTCATAATTCAATTATCCATCATTCATGGTAATTAATCAATAAGTTAAGTGAATTTGTACCTAGAATAAAATTCAAAGTCAATATTATCTTGAGGGAAGGATCTTAGAACTGACAAAGCTTTTGATCGGTACTGCCAAAAGGATGAAATTCAAATTCACGATCCGTATGTATTTATATTGATCCACTGTTAGCTTCCTCCTCTCCTCTGGTAATAGATATGCTCTTCTTGTAATCCGTATTATCAGAAGCTACAGGTGGCCCAATTTTGAGTTGTTATCTTTCCCCAGAAGGTGTGATCTGGGTCGGACCCCCGACCATCCATATCATTGACAAAAGCTGCAAGATCGGAAACCGACTGCATAAGAACTCGGTACTTATCCTGAGACCGTTCAATGAAATTGGTAAGGCTTTGTTCAATAACCCCGGATGCCATGTGTAGGGGGCAAGCCATTTAAAACGGCGTCTGAAAGTCCGGTAACAGTGATCTTTTCTGAAAGGCGATAGGTTTCCTTCCCTGGATAAATCACCCAAAGGTGCCTGAGATTCAAGTCCTTTGCCACTGTTGTCATCGATCTTGTTTTACGCGGTGCATCTGCATATTTAAATTCTATACCCCAGTTGTTACCTTTCTGCTGCCAGAAAAGATCAAGTTCAGATCCTGAATGAACCCGGTAGAAATAGTATTCATTGTTTTGCTTTTGCAAGGCCCTGCAAATGCACTCAAGAGCGAAACCTTCATAGGATGCTCCCAGTTTTGGGTGGGATAAAAGCTGATCATGATTTTCTATATTCAATAAGGTATGAAATATGCCAGAGTCTTTCAGGTAAATTTTAGGCCTTTTGACAAGCCTTTTACCTGTATTTGAGTACCATGGTTGGAGGACCCTGACCATAAAAGTTCCTTCTAAGATATCGATATATTTCCGGACAGTGACATCGGAGATTCCAAAGGATCTTCCCAGTTCAGCATAATTAATTACTTGGCCATGGTAATGGGAGAGCATTGTCCAAAATCGTCTGAGTGTGTTGGCAGGTATGGAAATACCCAATTGAGGAATATCTCTTTCTAAAAAAGTGGTGATGAAATTTTCCCTCCAGAGCCTGCTTTGTTCTTCAGCTTTTGGAGTAAAGGCATCTGGAAAACCGCCCCTGATCCAGAGAGATTTAATATCTTTTTCACCAACATCTTGAAGCCTTAATCCTGAAAGTGGGAAGTAAGCGATTCTGCCCGCTAAAGATTCTGAACTCTGACGGATCAGTTCTTGGGATGCACTGCCAAGAATCAGGTATTTTTGATCAGGATTGCTGTCCACCAGATATCTGAGCAAAGGAAATAGATCAGGATATCGTTGGATTTCATCAATGACAATCAATCCGGTTAAATCTTCCAGGGCTAATTGCGGGTTTTCAAATCTTACCATATCCCTGGGATTTTCTAAATCAAAATAATGGTCATGCTTGATGGATCTTGCCATGGTGGTCTTTCCGCACTGACGCGGTCCCAGTATAGCCGTCACGGGAAATGCATTGATTCGATTTTGGATTTCATTTTTATCAATTTGTCTCGGTATCAATTCCATAGACGTACCATATTGAATGAAACTTGAAATGTCAAATCAATGATTCGATTTTTCAAGTTTAAGACAATTAGGAGGGCAGAAAAATATCCGCCCTTTAAGTTTGAATAATTAAGGTTCTACTGAAATTGGTATTGTTATTTCAGTTGTGCCAGTGGGACCGGTAGCTTTCAGGGTATAATGGGTTGCACCGGCTATGGGGTACACCGTTGTTTTTCCTGTGGCATCATATTTTGTGGATTCATCATTGATAGTCACTTCAGTTGCACCCTCACTTTCCCAACTCAACTCCAAAGGTTTACCTTCGTAGACTGTATTTGGACTTGCTTGACCCGTTCTCCATGGCGGTGGAAGATAGGGGGACCAGGCAATATCGCCTATGGAATTTTGTTCACCGCCCTCGGCAATTTTCTGTTTTGCAGTTCCATATCCACTAATATGGATTGGAGAAGTTACGTCTGACCAAGATAACCCATTGAAATGATAAATTATCTATTCGAAATTCGGATGGTTTTCAATACCGTATCGACATTTTGAGCATCAAAAAAGCCAATATTAGGATGATACACATACCAAAAATTTTTCTATATGGCTGTTTTTGATGCCCAAAAGTTGAATATAGATGCTATTTCACTGAGTTTTTATTGACTATTATCTATTATTTCAGGCTATTACCTTGGTCAGACCCCCGACCGTCCCCGACCGTCCCCGACCGTAAGGATTTGAGAAAAAGATTAAAACAACCAGTGCAATAAATAGTAAAGGATTATTTCTTTTTATTCTTTTCGCTTTTTATTTTTATCCAGGCATCAAGGCGCTGCTTTACGATTTTTTCATATCCCCGGTTGGTGGGAAAATAAAAACGCTCTTTTTCAAGGTCTTTGGGAAGGTAAGACTGGGGGACAAA
>JAAEMC010000577.1 GCA_024225895.1 Desulfobacteraceae bacterium
TGAAAAAGCGCTCTTTGCTAACGATTTTCTGGAAAAATCAAAACAGAATAAAATCAAGCCCGGCAAAAAAATTGTAATTATAGGTGCAGGAAATGTTGGATGTGACGTGGCCACTGAAGCCCACCGACTGGGAGCAAAAATAATTACCTTGATTGATATCCAGAAACCTTTGGCTTTTGGCAAGGAAAAAGAGGATGCTGAGGCAGTGGGCGCTATTTTCAAGTGGCCCTGTTTTACCGAGAAAATTACCAAAAAAGGCGTCTTACTCCAGGATGGCGAACTCCTTGAGGCAGATAATGTGATCATTTCCATTGGAGATATTCCGGATCTTGATTTTTTGGGTGACGCCCTGGCTTGCAAAAACGGTTTTGTATCTGTGGATGAATTTTACCGGACCTCAGACCCAAGGGTGTTTGCCATTGGTGATGCGGTCGGACCAGGATTGATCACTGATGCCATTGGTGCAGGCAAACGAACAGCCCAAGCCATTGATACAATCATATCAGGCCACGATCTTGAACCGGAAAAAGAGCTTGTTCCCATCTCCCTGGAACGGGTCAGCCTTGCATATTACAACCCTTTAAAAAAATCAGATACCCTGAAAGAATGCAGCGAGGACTGCGCTTCTTGCGGCCAATGCCGGGATTGCAGTGTTTGTGTAACGGTCTGTCCGGAAGGTGCCATCACAAGGGTGGAAAAAAATGATGGTGATTATGAATACAAGGTGGTGGATGATCTGTGCATTGGCTGCGGTTTCTGCCAGGGAGCCTGCCCCTGTGGCATTTGGTATTTAATTGCCAATGATCCTCTATAGGAGGCCAAATTATTTTTTTATTGACCTTTTATTATGACTTCTGATTAGTATGAATGATGGAAAAACAACCAACTGAAACATATGATGAATATATCAAGGCGCTGACAGATATCAGCCAGGCCATTACCTCTGACCTGTATATTGAAGACCTTCTCAAGCTTATTGTCATGGTTACTGCCAAGGTCACCGGGGTGGAGATCTGTTCTTTGTGGATAATTGATAAAAATGAAAAGCCTCCGAAAATCAGGTTAAAAGCCACACAATCCATATCCCCGGAATATATCAAAGACAGAACCCTTAACCTTGATGAAGGGGTAGTCGGATATGTGGCAACGAATAAAGAACCGTTGATACTGGATGACGTATTAAAAGCCGAACGGTTTAAAGAAAAAGAAATGGCCAAAAAGCTGGGCCTTGTATCCATGGTGGGAATCCCTTTAAAAACCAAGGAAGAAAAAGTAATTGGTGTATTGAACTGTTTTACGGCCAGCCCCTATGAGTTTAGTGAAACAGAGGTAAATCTGTTAACTGCTGTGGCAAACCAGAGTGCCGTGGCCATTCTCAATACGGAACTTATGGTGAAAACACGAGTCATACAAGAAGAACTGGAAGCACGTAAAAAAGTTGAGCAGGCCAAGGAGATCCTCATGAGTCAGCGAGATATGACCGGTGATGAAGCCTTTGGCTGGCTTAGAAAAAAAAGTATGGATTCCCGCAAATCCCTTAGAGAAGTCGCCGAAGCGATTATCTTGTCCAATGAGCTGTTCAGCAAACCTGAAAAATAATAATCAGCGTATGATTTAAGGAATCTATCATATTTTAAGGAACTTTATTTTGGGAATCGCCATAGTTCTTTGCTTGCCTATTTTCATGCAACACTTCATATACAGCCCTGGTTAAATTCTCTATATTGACAGGTTTTTCAATATATTTACTGAATCCAAGTCCCAATGCCTCTTTTTTATCAATTTTTTTGCTATATCCTGTACAAAGAA
>JAAEMC010000578.1 GCA_024225895.1 Desulfobacteraceae bacterium
ATGTTTGAATTAAAAGGTACCCTTCCTCTGTTCGATCCGGGATTTAAACTCAAGCCTTTTGTCCGAGGAGACCTGCAGCTTGTTGGAAAGAATATTCATCCCGGAACAATCCTTGGCAGATACAACAAAACCATTGATCCTGATATGCTGGATTCTATATTGGATTTCAATCTTGATTTGAATGTGGGATATGATACGACAGCCTCTTTTGGGCAGGCCCAATTTTTAAAAGCCAAGATTCCTTTTGAGAAATTGACTGCCAATTTTGATTTGCAAAAGCAAAAGATAACCTTGGATGCACATAATTTTTTTAAAGGTGAAGCCAGGTTGAATCTGTCAGCAAACCAGTACAATGCGCGAATGGATTTTATTCGATCCGATTTGGGCCAGGTTTTGAAATCAGCCGGGGTAGAGGGTGTTGATCTGCATATAAATGGTTTTCTTGAATCTTTTGGCAGTCTCCCGGCAAAGGCAAAAAAGATTGTTGGACCGCACCTGAAAGACTCAAAAGGAGAAATTGATCTTGACGCAGGCATTGCAGGAAATTTTGAAAAGCCACAAATAAATGCAAACCTGACGTTGTCCGGGGTGTCTTACACTGTACCTGGAAAAGATATTGCCCTATCCGGTCTTACAGCAGGCCTGGTGGTAACCCCTGAATCGATTCTGATAGATAATCTTAAAACAGATATTAATGGTGGGCAAGTCGGCCTTTCCGGCAACATCGCCCTGCACGAGTTCATGGTTCGGTCCTGCCGGATAGCGCTCTTGGCAAAAAATTTCAATCTGCCCCTGCCATCCAAGGGAAAAGAGGCTGATTATATTAAAATTGATAACCTTGAATCCGACCTGCTTGTCAACCTAACCCATGATGCAAAAGAAAAAGTATTGGTGTTGTCCGATAATCCTGTACCTATACAACAAATCAATGCAAAAATGGACCTGGAAAAAACAGATCTTTTTCTAACTATCGACCAGACATCGACGCTTAAGGCCTCTTTTAATCCGGATACCCTGGATTATTCTATGGATCTTAAATTTTACGACACCCTTCTTGAACAAGTGTTTAGATCTGCAGGTATCGCAAACTTTGCAGGACAGATTAGCGGGTATATCAGATCCAAAGGCAAGGTTGTCACATCCCTGGATCCGGATTTACTAAAAGGTTTGGCCTCAGCCAGGGGGCGGCTTCTTTGCGAGGCGGATCTAAAAGGGAGTATCAAAGCTCCGGATTTTTCGACTCGAATTGAATTGTCCTCAATTGGCGGCCGGATTCCCCGAACAAATATAGATATCAAAGACCTGAACGCCAAAATCGTAGCAACGCAAAATCACTTAAAAATAGAAGAGATGAAAGCTGCGGTAGGGCAGGGCAGTCTGCTTATAAATGGAGATGTAGGGCTTGACGAATATAAACCTGTTCAAGGAAATATCCGGTTGAAGGCAAAAGATATTGCGGTTGATGTGCCTGATATGGCAAATATAGTCTTTGACTCTGACCTGGTTTTATCCGGTGGAAAAGAAAAATCAAACCTTTCCGGCAATATCATCCTGATTAAGGGTGAATATTACAAAGATGTTTCCTTCAGCCTTGCCGGGGCAGTCTCCCAAACAAAACGAAAGACAACCGTAACCAAGAGCGAAAAAGAGATGACCCTGCCCTTTATTTCAGACACGCGACTTGATATTCATGTGAATTACAAAGAACCGTTTGTGGTGGATAATAATTTGGCTTTTATGATGATTGAACCCAATCTTCATATTACCGGAACGGTCAAGGCTCCCGTAGCCACCGGCAGATCTGAAATTCATGAAGGTACGGTTGAGTATCAAAAAAAAGAATTTGAAATTGAAAAGGGCATTATTGATTTTGTGGATCCCTACCAAATTGACCCTGATATTGATCTTTGGGCTGTTTCAAAGGTCAGGGACTGGACCATCCGCCTGGGGATATCAGGAAAAACCAGGAATTTGAAATTCACATTGACGTCTGAACCAAAAGAAACATACGAGGACATTCTTTCTTTGCTTGTCGCCGGAAAAACCACGAGGGA
>JAAEMC010000579.1 GCA_024225895.1 Desulfobacteraceae bacterium
CATCCTGCTCAAAGGCTGGGGCAGCTTGGGAAGATCCTTTACCGTATACAAAACAAGAATGCTTGCGCATAAAATACCTACTGCACCTATCATTAAAAAAAAATAAAATAGAAGACGACAACTCTTCAAAACCTTAAAGAAATAATTCAATTTTCGTCCCCTTTAAGGTTAATGCTCAGTTGCCAGATTGCCCATTCTCGTCCTTTAACAAAGACAACTTTGCGGGTATTTAGATATTCAAATTCAAATCCCAGCCGAATATATCCAAGGTTTGCTTCATTCCAGATACCTACCTTAGTCACTTTGCCTTCCTCTTTTAACAAAACTTCAGGATTGACGATCAAATCATCCGAGCCTATATTTGCTGAAAGAGCAAACAAAGCATTAAAAAAGACATCTGCAGGATAAATCCTTCCTTCGAATCCTTTAATTGTCTCAAGCCTTCCTTCAAGGGGCTTTTTGCTATTTTCAATTTCTAAAATCTCCTGTTTCTCAAGCGAGATCATCTCTAAAACACGATTTTCAGCATCAAGGAAATATATTTTTAGCCCCTCCATCACGCCTTCGCAAAAAATACGATCCACTGACTGCGAGCTTAACAGCCAGAAAAGGCGGATAGAGGTCATCATTTTACCGGCAAATGATTCAGGCAAAGAAAGATAGAGTTTTTTAAAATGATCTTTTTCCAACTGGACCCATTCACCGGGAAGGATACGTGAGGAAAGCTGGGCAAATGTATCAGCCTCCATAACATTCCGTTTGGCATTCTGTTGTTGGGTAACAATTTCTTTTAAAAACCTATGGGCATCGGAAGTCTGTTTGCCTGCCTTCCAGATGGCACCTTTTTCAGGCCGTCCGTCATTGGTTGAGGCAAGATAGCTGCCAATATATTTTTCACACCAATCAAAACGGAATTCCGAAAACATGAATACCGCCGTAAATATCACAATGCCAATGTTAAAAAGGGAAAATGCCCTCTTTACCCATTCTGAAAATTCTATAGGTTCGTACCATTGCTGATTCATGGTTTGAAGTTTATGCACAAAATAATTGAGTTTTGCAAGGAATTTGCTTTAAAATAATGGCTTTAAAAAAAGAATTATAAGTCACTGACACTCACAAGAATCTATCAAGCTTTACCTGTGGCTTTTAAAGAATCATTATATACTTTATAAAAATTACGATGTTTTTTTAAAGCCCTTAAGATAATATTACCCAAACGATCCATATCATTAATATGAATTGTCTGGTTTACACTGGCGTGCATGGCGGCCATGTTATCATTGGTCTTGATGCTTTTGCTGATTAATACAATGCAGGTTCTTCTTCTCAAAGACATATCAAATTTATTCATTTGCTGAACGACCATATCCAGGCCTTTGTTTGAATCAAAAGCCGCATCAATCACTAGCAGACTGTACACCTGGTATTCCATCATTTTAAGTGCTGAGGAAGCATTCTTGGCCGTTTCAACCTCTGGCCCCATCTGCTGGATAAGGCCAAAAGCCCTCTTTTTAATCTCCCCCTCGTCAATGCAAATCAGGGCACTTATTTTTTCCTCAGAAAGCGGATCATATAAAAGGTTCTTGGAAAGTTGAGTTATGCTTTCTGCTGGCGGTATTAATTTTTGGGCATGGATGGATATCTTTCCCTGGCATTTGGGGCATTTTACCGTTGTGTCCTTATCTTTGGGAATTTTATGATCAGGAATATTGAGTTTTGTTTTGCACTTTTCACATGTAATGTTCATTATCTTTAAGCTCCTTCATATCCATGATCAATTTCAAGGGAATCAATATTGGTGGTGGACTCACCCCTGGCACTTTTTATGGAATCAAGACCCCGGCCGACAATATCATTTCTGGATGCATAGGCCATGGCGGTTTCTTCGGTAATTTTACCCTCCTCATACAAAGCGATAATAAACTCGTCAAAGGTCACCATATGCTGAGCCTTACCTGTTTGAATAATTTCATTAAAGGTTTTTCCCTCTGATTCACCATTAAGAATGGAGTCTTTGACCCGCAGATTATTGCCCATGATTTCAAAAGCCGCTACCCTTCCTCCACCGACTTTTGGTAAAAGTCGCTGGGAGACTGCCCATCTTAAGGTATCAGCCAGCCTGATCCGTATCTGTTTTTCTTCGTCTGTGGAAAACATACCCAAAACACGGTTGATGGTCTGACCGGCATCGACAGTATGCAACGTGGTTAGAACCAAATGGCCTGTTTCAGCGGCAGAAAGGCCAATCTCAACTGTTTCCCTATCACGCATCTCGCCAACAAGAATCACCTTGGGAGCCTGCCGTAAGGCCGCCCTCAAACCACTGGCAAATGCATCAAAATCCTGACCTAGTTCCCGCTGGTTAAATGTGGATTGTTTTTGAGGATGCTGATACTCAATGGGGTCCTCCAAGGTTATTACATGAACTGATTTTGATTCATTGATCTTATCCAAAAGCGCAGCCAGTGATGTTGATTTACCAGACCCTGTAGCACCTGTGACAAAAATGATACCGTTTTTTTCTTCGGCCATGGGATGAAAGGCATCGGGAAGGTTCAATTGTTCGATAGTGGGGATCTGGGTTTCAAGCTTTCGTAATACAATGGCATATTTACCGGATCTTGAAAAAATATTCACACGGAACCTGGCTTTATTTCCCAATTGGTAGGAAAGATCGCAGGATCCTTCACGAATCAATGTTTCGGTAAGCTTACGGCTATTATTGATCAGGTTTAAGGTAAAAATTTCTGTTTGAAAAGGTGTCAGAATTTTAAAATCCGGATCAATTTTAACTGAAACAAGCTGGCCGGAACTTTCCACCTGTAAAGGTTTACCTGGAGTAAAATTTAGATCTGAAACATTATCATGGGAATCCAGCATTTTTGAAAG
>JAAEMC010000580.1 GCA_024225895.1 Desulfobacteraceae bacterium
CTGGGGAGCCGTTGTTGATGCAATTATTTTTACGGCAAAGGGTTTGCTTTGCATTTCCTGTTTGGTCACAGCGGTTTCATAGGTGTCGCAATCCAGGAGTGCCAGGCTGGACAGAAGATCTGAAAGGACTTCCTTGTCAAGTATGCTTCCATCTTCAAACGCCCATTGCTTTTTTACTGAATCCTCTTTGGATTCTTTTTCATTGGCGACCAGTTTTTTTGTAATACCGTCTTTTTCAAGTGTCAGAGTTGTGATGTCCGGTTCCTTGAATTCAAGGACTTTTTTATCCCTGAAATCATCCACACTTTTATCAAAGTGGCTTCTGAAATTTTCATTGGCATGGTAGACATTCTTATCATCTGTCAGTTTGACAAAGGTGTGGTTATAGGTAGGGGCGGTTTTACCAATATCAAATGCCAGAAGTATTGCCCCATCCCCTAAGGCAGTGGCCTTAATTGTTTTTGATTCATCCAGTTCATACCGCTTGAAATCTTCTTTTTCAGAGACAAGTGCTGATAATTTCAAGGTAGAAAATAAATCCAGCATGTCGTTAACCCGGGACATGTTTGCCGGATATTTTTTGTCGGTGAGCGTCCAGGTTTCCCCTTGTTTGGTAAACTCTATTTTTTTGCCTTCTTTTTCAACGGCAAGGGCTGTAATTTTTGATTTGTCTATTTTCGTAATCTCAGGAAGTAAATAATTATCCTGGTTTCCCTTGTGGAAAAAAAGATAGGCACTCAGCACGAGAATAACAACAGCCAGTATCAGATATTCTTTTTTCATTGATTTTTTTCCTTTTCTTACTCACTGAATAGCTTTGATATTTTTTTCTTTTTGGCATTCCTTCTGATCAGCACCCCAAACCCGAACAGGATAACAAGGCAGGGAAGGGCGGCAATGTTAAAGGCCTTGATCAGCCCTCTTTTAAAGGGGGTTGTGACTTCAAGGGGATTTAACCTTTGCTGTTTGCTGCGCATCAGGGCAATCTGATCTTCATTGTTCAGATGATCCAGCACATTTAAAATAAAGGTGGCATTGGTGGTTCTGCCTTCCGGGTCCAGCATGTTGTCCTGGAGTACCTGGGAGCAGGCCAGTACGAATATTTTGGCTGGTTTTGAGGTCTCAATAAGGGATGTCTTGGCTACCACACCTTCCAAGGTTTTGGCTTGGGCGGTCTCTTTTTCATCACCTTCTTTAAGGTCTTTTTCCCCCATTTCCTTTTGGGGAATTTTTTTGCCTTTAAAGTAACTGGTAAACGAGCCTTCCAGAATATAGGCCAGGTCATAGGCCTTCATTTCATCTTCTGCCTCCGGCGGATAGATCATCATGGGATTTAGGTTGATGGTCTTTTCCATGAGCCAGGCCTCATCGGATGAGGATAAGAGTTTTGTGGCAGAAACCTTGTGCTGCTTGATATTTTCCGGCTCAAGCTCCACCGGAGATATCTGCATGGCCACAAGCCCTTTGATATTTTTCATGAATCCGGGTTCGGTGTTGATGGATTTTTCTTTGAGCATGGGGGCAAAATAGATGCTTTGTTCCCGGCTGCCGCCCTGGGTCTGGGAAGCATCATGCTTGTAACATTGTTTATCCAGGACATAGGCCTCTTTAATTTTGATCCCGTAATGGGACAAAAGTTTTTCAAGACCTGTGTCAATTGGTTTGTATTGGGGCGGCATGCCCATCATGCCCTGCTGGGGAAGGATTTCATTAAAGGCATCATAGAAAAGGGCAAGATTGGTACCTTTCATCAGGGCCTGATCAATCTTAAAGAGATCGTAATCTGTGAATTTTTCCGTGGGCCTGGCAATAATCAGGCTGTTGAGCCCGTCTGGGATGGGTTCTTTTTTTAGACTGATGCTCTTAATGGAATAGCGTTGGGAAACCAAGCTGTTAAAGACCCGCATACCACCGCCCGGCCGTCCCTGCATCATGGCCATCCGGTCCGGCATGAGCATGTGGGTGCCATGGTCGGCCAGAAAACCAATATCCTGGTTAATACCGATCATTCGTTCCATTATCAGGTTCAGTTCATCGTCCAGCCCTTCGGGATCAGCCATCTGGTAGGTAGTGCCGATAATAGGCAGTTCAACGGATGAAATAAGCGGGATGGTTCTGGACTGGTCCTTGAATTCAATAATCATTCCTGCGGCACCAATGCCGGCATTGATTTTTTTATCGGGTATGGCAGGCCAGGACAAGGACATGATATCATGCTTTTTGTTCAAGGCCTCCAATTTCTTTTTGTCACTCAGATCCAAGTGTTTGAATTCAATGATCCCTAAACTTTTATCATTGAGTTTAGCTATCACTTCTTTGATCCTGCCGGATAATTTGGGCAGGTTATCCAGTCCGATCAACGGGGCAATAGTGTTTAAAGAAGAGGAGAGGTACATGGTGATTTTGATTTTTTCATCCAGGCTCAAAAAGGCACTGACCTTGTTGTTTAATTTCTGGATAGCGGTGGTAATTTTATACTCCAGACCGTTGGTGGAAGTAATGGTAGGTATTTTTTCTATCAGATCACCATGGATGATGACAAGTCCCATGTATGCATTTTTGAATTTGACCTCATCATCTTCCAGTATCCGGATTTGAACAGGGGTGATGCCGTAATTGCTGGCCATTTCCCGGTTTTCATCTGCTTTGCTGGTGAGAGTTCCTTCTTCAGGGGTGACATTATAGAAGGTATAATTAAACTGCTTGCCGGCCCTGGCTGCATATTCCTGCATCAGGTCCCGCAGATACCGTTCAGTATTGTTGTGGGGTGCGGGCAGATCCATTGAAAAAAAGACCTTGATGCTCAACGGCTCTGAAAGGGTTTTTACCACTTGCTGGCTGGCATCGGATAATGAATAGATTTTGCTCGCCGTAAGGTCCAGTCTGAAAAAGAGCGTAACTCCCACAATATTGATCAAAACGATGATCACGCTGTATAAAATGAATTTAAAATAATTCTCTTTGTTTATAAAGTTTCCCATTGCTGCTCCTTAGTTCTTTTCATGCATCACAAGATAGGTTGAAAAAATGAAAATGAAGATCACGCTGATAAAGTAGATGATATCCCTGGAATCAATGATCCCTTTGGAAATATTGTTAAAATGGGAACTGGCCCCGATGTGCTGGATAACTGCCAGCAGTTTGGCCGGCATGAAAAAGAGCATCCGGTCCAAAATGGTAAGCGTAAAACAGAAAGCACACCCGATAATAAAAGCAATGATCTGGTTCCGGGTCAAAGAAGATGCAAAAATACCAATACTGCAATAGGCGGCTGCCAGGCAGATGGCCCCTAAATATCCTCCGATTACAGGGCCCGGGTCAATTTCGCCGATAAAGGCAATAAAGATGGGGTAGGAAAGGGTGGGCAGCAGCATGGCCATACTGAACAAGGTGGCTGCCGCAAATTTGCCCAGGGCAATGTCTTTGAAGGAGACCGGCAGGGTCAAAAGGGTTTCATAGGAGCCTACATTTTTTTCTTCTGCAAAAAGGCGCATGGTTATAGCAGGGATGATAAAGGAAAATGTTATGGGCAGAAGGGAAAAGAAATCCCTTAAATCCGCACGGTCATAAATAAAAAAGGTGGAAAAGAAAAACCACCCCGTGACAATGAGAAAAAGGGAAATTACAATATAGGCAATGGGCGAGATGAAATAGTCTTTGAATTCTTTAATGGCAATGGTTTTAATTTGTGTCATTTCTTATGCGTCCTCCCTTGTCAGATCCTGAAAGATTTTTTCAAGGGCCTGGGTTTCCTTGTTCAGCTCGGTGAGAATCCAGTCGGTTTTTTTGACGGCAAGGTAGATATCTTTTCGTAGGTCATGCTCATTTAAAGTGGTGATCTCAAATGAGGCCTCCTCTTTGCTGGCTGAAGGTACCGGCTTGATTTCAAGTTCCGGCGAGATGTTTTTCAATAGTGCCAGGGCTTCATCCTCGGGAGCATCACACAAGGTCAGGCGGATGATTGAATCCTTTTTTACGCTTTGTTTTAAGTTCTTTGTGGAGTCGTGGGCCACAATTTTGCCTTTATTGATAATGGCAATCCTATCACAGGTGGCCTCTGCCTCGCTTAAAATATGGGTGGAAAAAACAATGGTTTTTTCTTTTCCAATGGCCTTTATAATGTCCCTGATTTCTGCAATCTGATTGGGATCCAGGCCCGAGGTGGGTTCATCCAGGATGAGGATCTCAGGATCGGTCATCATGGCATGGGCAAGCCCTACCCGCTGCTTGAGACCCTTGGACAGGGTTGAAATGGGTTTGTCCATAATACCGGAAAGCCCGCACAATTTTGACAACTCCTTAAATCGCTCCAGCCTTTTTTCTTCAGTATCGATCCCTTTTATTTTAGCTACATATTCTAAATAATCATACACCAGCATATTGTAATAAAGGGGGGCTGATTCAGGCAGGTACCCGATCAGGGATTTGATTTTAATGGTATCATCAGGCATTAAAAGGTCTTTGACTTTAATGGTACCTTGGGTGGGTTTGAAATAACCGGTCAGCATCCTTAGCGTGGTGGTCTTGCCGGCGCCGTTCGGTCCTAAGAGACCTAAAATTTCCCCTTTGGGAATAGTCAGGCTGATTCTGTCCACCGCACAAAAGTCGTTATAGAATTTGGTTAGATTCTGAACTTCAATCAATGCGTTCTCCTTTACTCTTTGATAAGGTTTTTATATGTGTATTAGAAATCTTCTATCACTCTGCTTTTTTCAATGTAATCGTCTATTTCCGCCCGGGATTTTTCGCAGGCAAATACCGCCTTTTCCAAGCGGCGGCAGAAGGGGTCATTTTCTCCTAAAATATTTCTTGCCTTTGTTAAAAATAAAATTCCCTGATCAAAATGGGAATTCAAATATCTTTGCAATTTTTTACGTTCTTCATGCCGGATTTTTTCAGCATCAATCAAAGACTCAAGTTTTTGAATGGAGTATTCAACCAAGGCGTCTCTGGGTTTTCCATGGGCCTGTGAACTGGCTTCAAGTGCATCAATGGTTCTCCTGCTGATCACAAAGGTTTTTTGTATCCTGGGGATTTTTTTGAACTGCCGGACCTGGATATTTTTGGCCAGGGTGTTCAGGGCATCTAAATCTTCTATGATATGATCAAACAAAGATTTTTGTTTAATGCCCATGTGAATTGCCACAAGACCGATGGCGTCAATGGCTTTTTGAGAAAGCTTGAATGTGGCCCTTACCGATTGTTTCCCCCTAAGATCGAAGAGGGAAGATCCCGGAAATTGATCCTCAATTTTTGACATAAGCGCCTCCTTTGCGGAGCAGGGCATTATTAAGTTTAATATCACTAAAATAGTAATATATTATTGATCAGATTCTATTACAATAAATTATAATAACGGGCAAGAAAAAATAAAGAGGTATAGTGATTACCAAATAATAATTTTTCAAATAACTAAACAGCGTATAACAATCGCCAAAAACCCGGTTCATAAATTCAAAGATTTTAAGTCAAACGTCTCAATTTTGTTTTAACGCAATATATTTATGACATTTTGGTAAAAAGGGGATTTCAATACAGTACCAAACAAGCTGATAGGACAAGGCCGCCTATGAAAAACAATCCCTCTTTTCCGGACAAGTGAAATTCAGGATCGGTCCTGTCCTCATCATAACATCTTGCTTCCATGGCAAATGCCAGGTTGTCTGCTGATACAAATGTCTTTTTCAACAAAGGAATAGACAGCCGGACAATTTTTTTTACAGGGTTTTTGTTAAGGTTTCCCAAACGCGCTTTCTGGGCATCGGAAACCTGGTTTGCCTGCCTTAATATCAAGGGAAGAAAGGTTAAGGCAAGGCTGACCATGACGGCCACCCTCTTTTCCGGCACAAAGGGGACTGGTTTTAAAAGCCATTGAATTGCATTTTTCAAGGAGGCCGGCCGGGTGGTTATTGAAAAGAGGATACCGGCCATCATTATGGTAAAAAATCTGGATACCATAAGCGCCCCATCTGTCATACCCTGTTTGGTAACAGAAATATCAAACAGGGTGAAAACCGGATCGCCTGGCAAAGCCACTGATCTGGAAATAAACATCAGAACCAGAAGCAGGAGAAAAAAGGCTAAGCCTGACAAATTTTTTAAAAGGTTTATTCTGCAGTTGATAAAAAAGAAGATCAACACAAAAATAAAAAGAAAAACAGAGGAAAAGTGTGCTTTAAAAATGCAAATGCTGGTCAGGCAAAGCAGGATGAATTTACATCTGACATCTAATAGATGCAGCAGGGAATCGCCTTTTCGGTATGTAAAAAGGGTTAATTCTGCCATGGTTGTATTCCGAATCCCAGCCGTGAAGAGCAGGGTTCTTTGATCCCGAATCGTTCCAATGTTTTCACCAGATCTTTAGGGGGACCGTCCTTTTTTATCCGGCCGTCTTCCATGATGATCAGCCGTGTTGCATGGGCAATGATGGCTTCCATGTTATGGGCAGCCACTATTATTGTGCGGCCGGACTCGTGCAGATCAATCAGGATTTCAAGAATGCTGAGAGTCCCGGGATAATCCAGGTTGGAAAAGGGTTCGTCAAAAAGGATGATGTCCGGCTCCATGACCAGGATGCCTGCAATGGCAAGTTTCCTTTTTTCTCCGCCCGAGAGGGTTGCCGGGCTCCGGTCTTTAAGATGGTCAAGATGGAGCTGTTTTAAAACCTGCATCACTTTTTTGGTGATATACTGCCTTTCTATCTTTAAGTTTTCCAGACCAAAGGCCACTTCGTCAAAGACCGTATCACCCACGATCTGGGTGTCTGCATCCTGGAAAATCATGCCGATTTTTTTGCGGGCAAGATTGATATCCTTAAATATGGAATTTCCGTTAAGTGTTATTTTTCCTGAAGACGGATGTAAAAGTCCGTTAAAGTGGCGGATAAGGGTGGTCTTTCCGGAACCATTTCTTCCAGCCAGTATGATAAACTCTTCTGGATCAATGCAAAGGCAGATATCCCGGATACCGCAAGTCCCGTCTGAAAAGCTGTGGTTAAGATTTTCTATTTTAATCAGTGGTGTTTTCACTATGCTGTTTTGTTTTGGGGCTGTAAGGTGACCACTGGTTTCAGCATTCTGGCAATCATTGCCGCAGCTATAACTTTAACGCAATCGCCAATAATAAAAGGATACATACCTGCTGCAAAAGCTTTTGTCCACGTCATGGAAAAGGCGAATTTGAGCCAGGGGACTCCCAGGGCGTAAATAATCACTGAACCCGCAACCATGGCAATAACATTACCGCTGAACTTTTGCCCCAATATTTTGGAAATGCTTGCCGTGGCAACTACAGCCGGAAGATAGGCAATAAGGTAACCGCCTGTGGGGCCTAAGATCCATCCAATCCCTGAATGACCGCCTGAAAATACCGGCAGACCGCAAATGCCTATGAAAAGGTAGATGGCCACACAGGCCAGACCCCATACAGGGCCCAGAATAATACCGGCCAAAAGGACAAACATATTCTGAAGCACAATGGGTATAGGGCCGATGGGTATGTGAATAAAAGCACCAATGGCGATCAGCGCTACAAATAGGGCGGCATATACGGTCATTCTTAACTGGTTTGGTTTGTTCATGGTTACTCCTTTGTATGGAAACAATCTCCATAAATTATTTTTTTATCAACACCGTCGTCTGTCTTTAAAAGCAGTGCTCCGGTTTCATCCACATCCATTGCCAACCCTGTATAAATATCACTATAGGTTTCGATTCTGACTTTGCAGCCGATAGTGGATGTCTGCTGCTTCCACTGATTGATGATTTTTTTGGGTTCAATGGTTTGGATCTGCTGTTCAAATTCATTCAAAAAATTTGTGAGAATACTTTTTCTGGAAACGTTTTTCTTTAATATCTCTTTCAAAGAGACGGATTTAGGTTCATCTGTTTTAGGCTCATTATTTACATTGATGCCGATGCCGATATTTAAAAAACAGACCATGTCCCCCTGGGTTTCCATTTCTGAGAGCAGGCCTGCCAGTTTATATCCATTCAAAAGCAGGTCATTAGGCCATTTGACGCTGATATCCAGGTTAAGGCTTTTTTTTAAGGATTTGGCAAGGCTTAAGGAAGCGGCAAAATTATATATATAGGATAACGCTGCCGGGACATCTGGTTTCAAAATCAGGGTAAACCATAAACCGCCTTTGGATGAAAACCATTTTCTGTTGAGCCTTCCCCTGCCTTTAGTCTGGTGTTCTGCAACCACAATGCTTAAATGTTTTACCCCGCTCTTTGCAAGGGATCTGGCTTTATCCATGGTGGTTTCAACTTCATGGAAATGAAATATCCTGTCCTGGATCGCTTTATCAAAACAAAAAGGGTAAAGCAGGTCTTCATGATCACAAAGCAGGTACCCTTTGGAAGAAGATGTGATGGCTACCCCATTTTCCTTAAGTGCCTTGATATGCTTCCATATCGCGACCCTGGAAATGTTCAGATTGCTGCTCAACTTTACACCGGAAACTGTCTTTCCTTGGGATTTGCTGAGGATGTCCAGGATTTGTGTTTTTATGTTCATATTTTCGTTAACCATTATGAGAATATGTAGTTAACAAAACACAAATAAAGGGTCAAGAAAAACTTGATGTTTGTTAGATTTTTGATACACTATTGTGTGTTGCATGCCTTAATATTTATAATCTGAAATACTGCTTTATAAGAAGATAATCTTAAAAAAAGGTCAAATCCCTCATCGTGAGTGAAAAAAATAATCAATTTCAACTCGATAAAGACAACAGAGACATCATCTCCCTGGCTGTGAAGTGCAAGTTCATAAACATGGACCAGGAAGATAAAGTTTTAGCCCATCTGTTCAAACAATTGCAGTCTCAGCCGGGCAGATCCGTAGTTCAGATTTTTAAGGAGCTTAAAATACTTTCTGATGAAGAACTGAACCTGCTTTTATCCATTAAGCAACACCTGGAGATTAAAACACTGGACAAGCGGTTTGGCAAACTGGCTATCGCCAATAATTTCACCACTGTTGATGCGATTGAAAAGGGGTTGAAAAGTCAATCGGCTATATATAAAAAGACAAGGAGGAATCTGCCATTGGGCGATATTCTTGTGAAAAGCCGGCAGTTGTCTGAACCACACCGGACAGCCCTGATGTTAACCCAGGACCGAATCAAGGATGAATATCTTGCCAAAGCCATGAACGATTTGGCCAAAAGTGAGTTGGAACGTTTGGAGATCAGCAAACGATTCGGTACCATTGCTGCAAAATTGGGTCTGGTTTCCATTGAAGATGTCAACAAAGCCTTGGCTATCCAGAAAAATGAGGTAAAGCACGGCATGCCGAAACGGTCAATGGAAGATATTCTCAAAGAATCATTTGGGTTGCCGCCCGGTGCAGCATTGGGGATTTTTAAAAAACAGAAAATCGTTGAGAAACAAAGACTGAACCTGGAAAGTGCCCTGTCCCAATACAATTCTGAAATAAAAATTAACCGGAAATTATCCAGACTGTTTGAATATTCTATTTCAAAGGATAAATTAGAGGTGTTTGTCCGGATTAACAAATCCTATTCAGATACCATTACGGTGTACAATCTGCAAAATTGGCTGAAGCTTGCCGGAATACAATTTGGACTTGTAGATGATCTGCATATCCAGGAATTTTTAAACAACGGTCAAAAAGGTGCTGAAATAAAAGTTGCCCAGGGTATTCCGCCAAAAGGCGGCCAGGATGCAACCATTAAATTTTGTTTTGATATACCTTCAACCACATCGCCTAAAAAGCAGGAAAAGGGTGCCAACCCATTTGTGAGAAAAGGAGATCCTCTGGCAAAAAGGGTTCCCCACAAAGAAGGTGAAACCGGTATGGATATTTTTGGACGAATCATATATCCCAAAGAACTTAAAACCTGGGACATTGGGTGCGGCAAAGGAGTGGAAATAATCCAGGATAATACCTTTGTTTCCACGATTGACGGATATCCAATGTTGTATCAGGACCGGACCTTGTTTGTGACCCCTAAAGAAAAAAAGAGAAAAACCCTGCTTTTTTCTGGAAATGTTGAACCCGGAATGGGAGATTCATATCAGAAAATCAATTTGGAAGTGGCTGGTAATATCAGTCCCGGAGCCTCATTGAAGTGTCATCAATTATCGATCAGCGGAGATGTTTTAGGGATGGTCAAGGCAACGGGAGATGTGGATATAAAAGGCGGGATCGGGATTAAAAATATGGATCCAAGCAATTCTTTACAAAAAAGCCTTGTAACCGCAGATGGGAACATCAATGTCAGAAAAAATGTTGAACATACCCAGGTGGATTGCGGTAAATTGTTCCAGGCATTGAATGCAGATGTGGTCTCGTCTCAGATCAGCGCTTTTGAAGGGATATTTGTTAAAAACGTATATTGCAACGGCGGTGACCCCTGCACCCTTAGAATTGGTCATCAGGTCACCCAAAAAATTCTGGATCTGGATCAGGAGATTGACCAGATGACAAAAGAACTCAGAGAACTTCTTCAATCAGATAAAATGGAAGCTATGGATGAAAGACTTCATCACCAGATTCAGGTGCAGGACGAGTTCAGAGAAAAGCAGAATGCTTTAACCTACCTGATCAAAATTATGGGGGACCTGGATCTGGATAATGTGGGTAAACTTGGTCCGGGATTTGATTTTTTATCGCTGCCCGATCAAGAAGAGGGTGACGGTGAAGTCACCTATGGTATCCCGAAAAAAACAAAAGCATATGAATATCTTCAGGAAGTACTGGATGAAATAGATGGTCTGTCCCCGAAAAAACAATTAGCCAAGGTTCAAAAAATGCTGGAGCTAAATTCAGGCATGTATAAGACAGCGGTCAATGCTACGGAAAGAATGGATAAAGAATCTCAGATCAAAACAGACCTGGCCCAAAAACAGGGGCAAGCGAATATTTCCAAGGTTCAGAAAATTGAAGAAAAACTGGCTACATCGAAGATGGAAAAGGATTATCTCTTCTCAGAACATGAGATGGCACTTTTAAATAAGGTCCCGGAAGTTCGGGTGAAAAATCAGATTTCCCAGGGAGTGGTTATAGAAGGCAACCAATCCCGGCTGGTTATAGAGAAGACCATCTACGGGGTAAAGTTTTTTGAAACAAAAAATCCGGTCAACAATAAATTCGGTATTGTTATAAAAGGTTATTATGAATAATTGTTTTATTTATTTAGGAGTTAATGTTCATGGATATTAAAATTCACTATTGCTCTCAATGAAATTACCAGCCAAGAGCTGCCGGTCTGGCAGATCAAATAAAAAATGAATTGAATCTCAACGCACAGATTGTGCCCGGATCAAATGGGATTTATGATGTGGTTGTCAATGATAACATTATCTTTTCCAAGCATAAGGAAAACCGTTTCCCTGAAAACAATGAAATCTTGAATATGTTGAAATAATAGGTAGTTGGGCAATGTTGTTGCCAAAGCGTATTTTTGAGTTATTAGTGTTGTATACAACCAGCATTGCATTGGTATTGTGTTGATTGTCTTTCAGGAAAATTAATTAAAACCAAAGGTTTTACCGGTTTTTGTACCAGTTGAGCAGAAAGCCGCTGCAAAGGATAAGCGAACTGCCGATCCACAGCCGCCATGAGACAGGATCATTGAGCAGGACAATACCGGCAATTAAGGTAAAGATGGTCTCGCTGGACATGTACACCCCGCCTTCCCATCCTTTGCAGTAATAAAATCCCTGGTTCATTAAAAGTTGTGCAGCACATGAGGTTAAAATAATACCGGCGATCATGAACCACTCAACCGGCGTAGCAGGCAGTATGGGGTTCATGATGAAAACCGGTATAGTTGCAATACTGCCCATGGTGCAAAGATAAAGGTAAATCGTAGCCGGACCGTTATGCTGCCTAAGATTTGTAATCAATGTAATGGTTAATCCTGCAAAAGCACCGGATACCACTGCCATGGTCTGGCCGAAAATACTTCCGGTAAGGCTGAAATCAAAGAGGATGGCTACACCGCAAAAAACCATAACCATGCACCCAAATTGAAAAATGGTGATGGATTCCTTATAGATAATAAAAGCAAATAGCGCGGCAAATACGGGGAAAGAGTAAAAAATTACCATTGCTGTGGATATGGGAAGAATTCGAAGTGCCGTAACCACGAAAAGGAAAGCAAGGGAACCTGTGCATCCCCTTGTGATCAGCAATGGGATGTTATGCCCTTTATACAGGTTTTTTTTCCGGCCAAATACAAGGAGCAATACAGTCAGCCCTCCTGAAAACCGGATAAATCCAAGATGCCATACCGTATATTCGCCGGGCATGCTCTTGACCAGCAGTGTCATTATCGTGAACAGCACGGCAGCAGACAGCATAAACAAAGGACCGGCCAGGGATTTTTCCATTTTAATTGATTTTTGATTGTTTAAAGCCATTGGTTACCCTGATATGAATTTGAAAATTATTTTTTTTGCTTTACTTCTTTATTTGGGCCTGTCCAGTTTGAAACGAATCCGTAAAACATTATTTTCAAATCCGGTGGTGGTGATCTTAAAGTGACCGATTTCGTTGGTTGATGAGACATGGGGGCCGATACAGGGGCAGGCGTCATAGTTTCCCATGCTGACGATCCTTAATTTTTCCAGTCCTTCTTTATCCGGTACCCTTTCAATATTGACTTTATTTTTTGCCTCATTCCGGGATATAAAATCAATGGTGACTGGCAACTCCTGTTCAATCACTTCATTGACTTGTGCCTGGATCTGCTTTGTTTCTTCTTGCGTCAAGGGTCGGTCAAAATAATAATCGCACTTGGATTTTTTTTTATTAATATGAGCGCTGAAACATCTTTGGCAGTTAAAGATCCTCACCATGGTCTGGTTTAAGAGATGTTCTGCCGAATGCATGAAAGGATCATAATATTTGCTCATTTTTAGGACCTCCTCTTTACTGGACTGACAATTTTATAAGGCCATACATTTATCATATAAGAAATATTTTTAAAATTATAAAATCTGATATAGGGTAAGAACAAAAGGAGAATAAAACTCATGGATGCAAAAACAATGGATATAGTTTTACCCAATGCAATGGATTTCAAACAATTCTGGAAAGAGCAGGGCCCTTTTAAATATGCATTGACCAGCAATGAATTCCCCCCAATCCTCCTGGAACCTGAACAATGGCTTTTTTCCAATGACATCATCGATCTGTTAAAGTGGTTAATGCAGTTTGACAAACGAAAAATGAAATTAGTAAAATCTGAGTTTAATCTGGAAAATAAAAAGATATTAAGGCCCAAAGATATCATACCCTGGAAGATTCACAATTTTCCTGAAGAATGGGACGGCCTTTTTTGTGAAACATTTACACCACGGGGATACTTGACCCAAAAAGTAATTGAAAGCAGTAGTACTTTAAAAAAAGAAAAGGTTTTATCTGCATTTTTTAAAAGCCTTGAGACCAACATTGGACAGTTGGGATATTTGCTTTTGAAACCAAGGGAAAATTCAAAATTTGCTGCTGTTCAGGCATATCTTAAAGAATGGGAGCTAGATGAAAAGGATGCAGGGCTTTTGTAACTTCCTGGATATTTTTTAAATTATTTGATCAAGGACCAGTTTTTCCAATAATTTTTTGTAATCAATGCCCGCCTTTTTAAATCCTTTGGTGCCGTACTTCATATTTCCTTCCAATACATAGAATCGGTCGTCTTTTTGAATGATATCAATCCCTACATCATCCCATCCGCATTTTTTGCATGTTTCCAATGCCAGTTCCAAAGCAGGCTTAGGCAATGGGGTAAAATCAATGGAGCCCCCCTGGGAAAGATTGGTTTTAAAATTTGCAGGGTCTGCAATACGCCAGTAAGAAAGAATAACTTGTCTGCCAATTACAATGATCCTCATATCCCGGTCTATGGGAAGATATTCCTGGATATATGCGGGTTGCGGTTTTTCAAGGTACTGGTCAAGATCTGTTTGATTTTCAATGAGAAAGACATCATTTCCTTTTGAACTTCCCCGTGCTTTTTTAGCTATAAAGGGCCATTGAAAATGGTCTATGATTTGTTTTTTTTGCTTTTTCCCGTAGAAGATACGGGTTTTAGGGTGTGGGATGCCGCTCATTTGAAACACGGCTGTTTGCCTGATTTTATCCTGGGCAAATTTATAGGTATGATAACTGGGGAAAGTGGTTTTGCCCATGGCATTAAACAAATCGGCATAAAAACTTGTGGGATAGTATATTTTGGGGGCGTTTAGGATCAGGTCCCGTTCTGTTGGTGAGTAATCATAAAAATTAGGCTTAAATCCAAGGGTGAGAATATGGGTGCTTTTTTTTAACCTTGCACCAATGGCAACCGGCATCGGTTTCAAATTAGAGGTCCCTTATCCGTCAGTTGACCCATGATTTTACCTGGTTGGGTTTGGGGGGGAAGTTGTACATAAAATTCACGCCGGAAGCATCCAATTCCTTTTTAATCATATCCTTATCCCAATTTCTTTGTAAAGCAGAAATAATGAAGACGACGTCCTCTTTCGGATATATCTGGCGGACTTCCCTGGCAAAGTCAAAGGCGGTCATGTCATTGAGAAAAAGATCACAAATAACTCCTTTGGGCTGCTTAGAAACAATGGTTTCAAAGGCATCCTGAGAACTGCTGAATGTCTCGGTCGAGCATCCGGCAAAAGAGAGAAGCTTTTCATATATTTTTAGTATGGTATCCGCAGAACTGATCACGACAAAAGCCCCTTTTTTATTATTTTCCCTTTCTTTTTTAATGCTTTTATATTTTTTAACCGTGGATTTCAACTTCCGTTTTTCCAGAACATGGATATAGTTGTCCAGTGTGGGCACCGGCGCATTTTTTGACAGGTAGTTGGATGTAATATAAGAAAATGAGTCCGATATGGTCAGATATTCAATAATATTATTGGCCTGGGCATCAAGGATAGTTTCTCCAAGCTGTTCCCCTGTTTTTGTCCCGGACTCGATCTTGTTTTTGATTTCTGCACATACATAATCGGTCAGATTTTTGTCCAATACTTTTACTGCAGCCATTCTCACATGCATGGCTGATTCGGAAAGCCCTTTGACAATGGCAGCAGCGGATTCAAGTTCCGGAAAGGACGCCAGAGTAAGGTATGCTGCAAACTTGATGTTGGGTTCGGGTTTGTTGCCGGTCATAACTGAAAAAATATTGCTGACCGCATCCCTGGGGATGGTCCTTGAGAGCAGGCGCAGGATGTTGATCATCATATCATGGTCGCCTGTTTTTAAATTTTTTGCAAGATCCTTGGAAACTTGTGTGCCAAGTTCAGAGAGTTTGATAAAGGCCTCATATCGTTTGTCGATTTGGCTGGAACCTAATTGTTCAACCAATCTGCCATGGTCCGGCTGTTCATGTTTTTCAGGTACAGGAACACTGGCTTTTGCAGGGGCGGGTGCCTGGGCTTCAGTCTCGTCTTCTTCAGCTTTCGCCTCCAGTTTGGCCCGGAGATCATTGATGGTTTCCAAAATATTGGCGTCGCATTTTTGTGTTTGCGCACACTGTTCAAGCCGGTTAAGGGCCATGGGAGTGCCTATCTTCTCTAAAGCATATATGGCCTCGGCTTTTAGATAATCGTCATCATAAAAGATAAATTCAGCCACATCATCAGTTAATGGTTCCAGTTTCTCTTCGCCAATGGTGCGAAGGGTGGCAGTTAAAATATCAGTGTCGGTTTCATTTATCAGGACATGCTTTAGCAAAGGGGCCGCCTGCAGTAGTGTGTCTCTTCCGGCATGGTCATATAATATTTGTGCAAATTTAAAATTAAGATGGGCCCGGTCTGTAACCAACTGAACTACACGCGGAAAAATATCAGGGTCCTGGTTTTGTTTTTGCGCCAGAAAATCCAGGAGTTCTATAGCGATTTTGTCAGGTGCCAGGGCAAGAACATGCAGTGCGCCCATTTTTTCATCCTGATCTTTGGATTTCAGATCTTTTAGAAGATCTTTGGCCTTGCCCACCCGTGAAGTTATGACACTTTGCTTAAAACTGCCTAAATAGTCTACCATGATACCACCCTTGTCAGGACTTTTGTTTATCTTTTTAAAAGAATCACCATTTCGTGATCTGGATTATATGATTTGTTCGAAAATGGTTGAAGATATGGCTAATAGGTTAGCCACTGCCTTTTTAATTTTGTTTTTTAGAGGAAATCCTCATATTGCTTAAAATGTAATGGTATTCTTTTAATGGCTTTCAGCGAAAGATTTTCACATATTATACATGGCCGGCAGTCTTTTGTACAGGATGTTATTAACTTAAAAAAGCCGGGATCCAGTTTTTTATTATCAAGGAAAAACTGGCTGGTCAGCCAATTGGTTGCGTCCATCAGGTCAAAAAGATTCCCGTTATAGGATTGATTGATATACGCATTGACGGTTTGTTTTAAAAAATGTGTCCCTATGGTCCGTCCGCATAGTTTTATGGTGTCGGCTAAACCATTGTAATGCATTACGTCTTCAGGTCTGATAAAAGGCGACATGAAGAATTTTTCAATGTGGTTGAAAAAAAAGCGGGCACAGCCAAGATTATTGTTTAATTGAAGGGTTTGTTCCTTGACAAGGGATGTGTTGGCCAGTGAAATATGCGCATCATGGGCCGGCTTGAAGGGACAATGAAAAATACAGCCCTCGTTGGCCAGCAATTCGATTTTCATATCCGGGTATTGAGAGCGAAGGGCTTTGCTGATGGATTCAAGCTGCTCCAATTCACGGTTTAAAGAGCGGTCCAGGATGATTTTACCAGGTAATCTAAAAGAAGTCTGACAGATCATATCCAACATGGACACCACTTTTTCTTTTTTATCCATCATCATATTGATACTGGGAACAGCTTCCAAGTTTGACAAACAAGTTCTTTTGGTTTTTAAGAGAGCATTTAAGAAATAGAGATCGCAAAACACAATTCCGGTAAGTCCGGCCTCAGAAGTGAGATATTCTAATTGATCCATTGTTTCATTTAAAAAAACATCATCATTGTAAAGGCTTGGCAGGATAAAGCGTGAATTCAAAAGGCAATACTTGTTCAGGGGTGCCAGGCCTTTCAGCGCATTGACAAGCAATTGAGTTTGAGTGTTTTTGAACCGCATTCTTGAATCCAAAACCGATCCTGAAGGGAGTGCAAAATACACGGATTCCAGCAATGGGGTTTTATTTTTTAAAAAACTTGTGTATTTTTCATCAGGTATAAACGGGACAGACAGTTTCATAGTGTTCATATCTTACAATAATTTATAAAAGTTTGGCAAATAGTAATGAACCAGATCTTTAATCCAGATTTTTTCA
>JAAEMC010000581.1 GCA_024225895.1 Desulfobacteraceae bacterium
AATTTTTCAGACAAAAATCGGGACGAGGTTAAAGAGATTATCCAGACTCTGCGCCAGCAGGAGCATGAGGCAGACAAGGCAGAAGATATGATAAAAAGAAAAGCATTTAATATGGATATCGATCCGATTACCATATATCATACAGTAAAGCTTTCCGAAATCATAGGATCAATAGCAGATCATGCTGAAAATGCCGGGGATGTTATGCGGGCCATGATTGCCAGATAAAAAAAGCAGGGTCACTCCGGACCCTGCTTATTACCTGATTATTCACTTACATTTGTTTTATTTTTTATACTTCCTGCCAATTACTGCAAGACCAAGCAGGCCTGAACCTAAAAGGAGTATTGCAGTTGGCTCGGGAACTACTGGTATTGCTTTTGTATCCAGCAATGCATAATCAAAAGCAACATAAGGCTCCCTTGGGGCAACGATGTCTATAGTTACAACACCGTCCAGCATATCTTCCCATTCAACTTGAACATAAGCCCGCCAGATATAACCGTCATAACCAGCATCCTGATTTCCGAGGAGATCCACATCCTCGCCCTCAACAACAGCACGCATCGGTTTTACATCATAGTCTCCGTAAACAAGATTGAGAAAATGATCTTGTCCGTAATACGGATCATTGGGGTCAATTGTAAAATAAAAAGTAAAAGAAGCATTTTTGGCAAGGCCTGGGCGTCCGTTGTAGCTTGTTGACAGAGAAACGTCTGTCCACTGTGACCCGTCTGTATCACCCATTTCCTGGGCTGAACGATGATCAAAATCATCACCGCGACCAGTTGCTAATATACTGTCTCCATTCAAATCAGGCAATGCATCTCCTGAATCAAGCAATCCGTTGCCATTTATGTCTGCTGGCCCGCCATATGCGCCATTATACCCGACAGCCCCGCCATACCCGAAACCGTCAACATCGCCAATGTACATAGTTACGGCATAAGCGTTCATTGAACATAAAATAACAAACACACCCACCAAAATACTGCATAAAAATCCTTTTCTCATAATATTCTCCTTTGTTATATTAATAAAAATGATAATAAAAAATGACATCCTTTTCCATGCAAAACGATTTTGCAAATCGTTCCGATATG
>JAAEMC010000582.1 GCA_024225895.1 Desulfobacteraceae bacterium
CAGAACACCAAGGTGAAACAGGTATTGCATATTGGCAAACCGTACAATTTCAAGGATTGCGGATAAGAGTCGTTGAATATTCGAAAGGTTATCTTGCGGATCATTGGTGTGAAAAAGGCCATATCGTATTCTGTTTAGAAGGAGAGTTTGTCAATGAACATAAAGACGGCACAAGGAATATTTTAACCAAAGGGATGTCATATGTGGTTTCAGATGAATTAAGTTCCCATCGTTCGGTTGCAAAGAATGGTGTCAAGTTATTGATCATCGATGGAGATTTTTTAAAACTGAAATAATACCAGTATGCTGGATAAAACTACCCCATTCACTGACTTACAGAATTTTTAAGATTGCATCACAGACCTTTTGGGTTCCGCCTTGATGGGCCTGGATAAACTTTATGGCGGCTGCTTTTCTTTTTTCCCGGCTGCCGGGCTGATGAAGATGGCTGATGATCTCTTTGCTTACTTCCTGGGCATTGGCCACTTTGGTAACGATTTTCTGATGAAAAATATTTTCTTTTACCCAGAAAAAATCATCCCAGAAAGGCCCGGTAATGGTTGCGCATCCCTGGATGGCCGGTTCGATAAAGTTTTGGCCGCCCAGGGGAACAAGGCTTCCCCCTACAAAAGCAACATCCGCAATACTGCAGGCGCTTTTTAGTTCACCAAAGGTGTCCCACAGGATAACGGTTTTGGCAGCAACCAGACCTGTGGTATCAGACTTTAATTGATAAGAAATTCCATGGTTGGCCAGGTGCCTTTTCCAGGCATCAATGCGGTGCATATGTCTTGGGAACAGCCCCACCACCTGGCCGGGAAATCCAGCTAAAATATCTTTTATAATCCGGACAGCTTTTTTTTCCTCTTGTTTCCGAATGGAAGCCAGAATGGAAAGACGAGTATCTGAACCAATCAGTTGCCTGATTTCTTTGGTAAGGGTTTGGGAAACAGCATTATCCTCAATACAGTCAAATTTGATGTTGGAAATCGTGTTTGCCTTTGCTCCTTTGAAAAGCGTTTCATACTTTTTTTTATCTTGAATTGAAGTGGCAAATACATGGTGGGGGCGAAGATGCCGCCATAGAAACCGGGTGGCCATATAGATTTTAAAGCTTTTATCCGACATCCGGGCATTGGCAATGAAAATTTGGGTGTTGTTCTTTTTTAGGTGATGGATCAGGGCCGGCCAGATTTCAGTTTCCAAAAGCACCATCACCTTGGGATTGATTTTTTGTACTGCTTTTTGTGCTGTTTTTGGGATATCAAAGGGAAACCATTCCACCTGGTATTGAATATTGGCATCCAGCCGGGCTTTTTTGACGCCGCTTTCAAGGATCTCTTTGCCCTGGGCAGTTGTGGTGGTCAAAAGGATGCTTGTCTTTTGCAAAGGATGAAAGGTCTTCAGCATCTGGACAGCAAGATAGGCTTCCCCGGCACTGGCTGCCTGTATCCAAATGTCAGCCTTTTGAAAATGATTGGCCTGTACACGTTTTTCAAATTCGCCTTTCAGCCTTTTGTTTTGGCGCAGAAAAGGCAGTGCCGCTTTCCACAGCATATTGTAAAGTTTGAAAAAATTGGGTATAAAAGCAGTCTCTGTCATGGGGGCTTATGCTCTCATGTTTTTTTAACATTGACAATACTCTTGTGATAATAAATAAACGCTTATGAAATCCAAAAATACCACTATTTCCAAGGATCGCCAAAAAAAGATATTGTCCCTTGTTTTGAAGTATTGGAAACGGATGTTGCTGGCCTCTTTTTGTATGGTTATTGTAGCCGGTACCACTGCAATCATGGCATATTTGATCAAACCGGTCATGGATGAAATTTTTATTGACAAGAACATGGACATGCTGGTCTTTATTCCTGGTCTTGCTATATTTGTCTTTTTTTTAAAGGGTTTGGGCTCTTACTGGTCTGAATATCTGATGAATTATGTGGGCGAAAAGATCATTCGGTTTTTCCGGGATTCCCTTTATGACACAATCACAGATCTTCCCATATCCTTTATCCATAAAAAAAAAACTGGGGCGCTCATGTCCAGAATTACCAATGATGTAAATATTGTAAAAGGCATGGTCTCCACGGCAGCCATAAATTTGGTAAGGGATGTTTTTACGGTTATCGGGCTTACTGTTGTAATTTTTTACCAGGATTGGAAGCTTGCCAGTGCTGCTTTTTTGGTACTGCCGGTGGCGTTTTTTCCCATTGTGCTCTTTGGCCGGCGCGTTCGAAGATTTTCCACAGGTACCCAGGAGACCATGGCGGATTTAAATTCCTTTCTCCACGAAACCTTTACCGGCAGTAAGATTGTTAAAATTTTTTCCATGGAGGCTTTTGAAAAGAAACGGTTCAAGGAAAAAACCCGGGAATTATTCCGGCTTGAGATGAAAAAG
>JAAEMC010000583.1 GCA_024225895.1 Desulfobacteraceae bacterium
AAACATCAATAATTTTATCTCCATGGCCAGGTTGAAGATCATTCAAAAAATTCTTTTGATCGGCAGCCTGGTAATTCTTTTATCAGTTTTTATGATTCTGTTTATCACAAGCCCCATCAAACGGCTTACTCAATACGCCATCAAGGTTAGAAAAGGGAAAAAGACCCGTCTTCCCCGGCTTGACAAGACCGAAATCGGAGACATGGGAAGGGCATTTGAAAACATGCGAAAAGCACTTGAAAACAGAAAATATGTTGAAAACTATGTACAGACCCTGACCCATGAAATCAAAAGTCCTGTTTCCGCCATCAAAGGTGCGGCCGAACTTCTTGAAGAAAACATGCCAAAGGCACAGCAGCAGCGGTTCCTTGAAAATATCCGGACAGAATCAGACAGGATAAAAATGCTGGTTGACAGACTGCTGGAGCTGTCCGGGCTTGAAAACATGCAGTCATTGGAAAAAGCGGAATCCGTCAAGTTCAACGACCTTTTAAAAGAAGTCATTGAATGGGTGGGCCCTGCCCTGTCCAACAGGCAGATCAGCCTGGAAACCAAAATACAGGACAATGTGTCAGTAAATGCAGAACCCTTTCTTCTGAAGCAGGCGGTTTCAAACCTGCTTCAAAACAGTATCGATTTCAGTTCGCCAAAAGATATCATCACCATCTGCCTGAAATATGCGGATCATTCACTGGTACTGGATATCATGGATCAGGGTCCCGGCATTCCCTTGTATGCTCAAAACAAAATCTTTAAGAAATTTTTCTCCCTCCAGCGACCTGACACAGGGAAAAAGAGTACCGGATTGGGATTAAATTTTGTAAAGGAAGTGGCAAATCTCCACCATGGCGCCATAGAACTTAAAAATCTCCCTGAAAAAGGGGCTTGCGCCACCTTAATACTGCCGGCCTTTCCAACCTGATAATCAAACCGCCTGATATTCAATCCTTGCCTGTTTAAGGTGAAGAAAAACCCCTTCAAACGGCTTTATGTCTGTTTTTTTTATGAACCGGAACAGGCAGCAAATTTTTTTGGTAATCTGGAAAAAATCGGTTCACCTGCCAGGTTGTTATTTCCCATACCATTTTAACCCGGGATAGGATGCATTACCCAATTGTATTCTTAAATTTTGCCAGCAGTTTTTTAACAGGCCCGGATATGCCTGCGGCCGTGGCCAAACCGATGTCTCCCACGATGCCAATGGGAAGACCCAAGGGGTTATCATTGAGAATATAGGTCCAGGTGCTTGAGGGAGAGGCAAGCTTTTTAAGCGCACAATCCAGGTCTTTTTGAGTTGCAGGTATTTGTTCAATTCTTTCCATCACTTGAGAATTTATTTTATTAGTGAGGTTTGAAAAAACCTTTACTGAGATTTTTTGAAACTCCAGAAATGGATTACGCCCCCCCATGCTGTAAAAACGAATCTCTTCTTTAATATCACCCATTTCAAAAAGATATTGTGACCAGGAATCATCAATGGCATTCATTAAAACACCTTTACACCATTTTTCTAATTGTTCCGGCGCTGAATGGGATTTAATTTGCAAAAACTTTTTTACGGACAAAGATTCAAAATAGGTCAATGCGTTTTGCGCTTTCAAAAAGAATAAACGTTCCTTGAAAATTATCTCCCGGTGTTTTTCCATAACCGACGCATATTTCAAAAGTGTTTTTTTTATTTCAAGATGCTGACCTTCAATTCTTTTCTGAAGCCGGTCTATTTCTTTTCTAATTATTTTATAGTCTGTTGCGCTGTATTG
>JAAEMC010000584.1 GCA_024225895.1 Desulfobacteraceae bacterium
TTATTTTAAAAAATTTATTTTCTTTTGGCACTATCTTTGCGATGCCTCTGTGTTCAGGCGGCAGATAATTGTGACATCGTGAACAAAAAAGACTTGTACCGGCACCATATGAATTAATTAAGTAATGATGGGAATAAAATATGACCAAATCAACTTCAACCACATGGGCTGTCATCGGAGGCGGAAACGGAGGGCAGGCCCTTTCCGGTAGCCTTGCTTTGATGGGCTTTCCTGTCCGGCTATATGATATCTTCCCTGAAACAATTGAGACCATCAACAATCAAGGGGGAATTCAGCTGGGCGGGTCTGTCCAGGGATTCGGCCTCATAGATCTTGCTACCACAAAAATAGAAAAAGCTTTAAAAGGCGCAGATATTATCATGATTGTAGCCCCGGCCATTGCCCATAAAGATATTGCAAAGGCCTGCGCGCCCCATTTGAAAACAGGACAGATTATCTTTATTCATCCAGGGGCGACCTTTGGTGCATTGGAGTTTAAAAAGACTTTAAATCAAGAGGAGTGTGATGCAGATGTAACCATTGCAGAGTCCAACTCTTTATTGTACGCCTGCCGCAGTGAAAAACCGGGGCAGGCTACCATATTTGGTATTAAAAAGGAATTGATGGCGGCTGCCATCCCATCCACCCGGACCAAAGAA
>JAAEMC010000585.1 GCA_024225895.1 Desulfobacteraceae bacterium
ATTATAATAAAAAACCAGATTGACGATACCCCTTTAAACATGATAATTCTATTATTCAAGAAAATAATTGAATAATAGAATTATGAGGTTATTGATGAATCCAAACCGACGATTTAAAGATGAAATTTACGAACAGTTTTCAAGAATTGGAAAGGCGGTTTCAAGCCCTAAACGGCTGGAGCTGCTGGATATCCTGTGCCAGGGAGAAAGAACTGTGGAAAAACTGGCAAAAGAGACCGCGCTGACCATAGCCAACACATCCCAACATCTTCAGGTTTTAAAAAATTCCCGGCTGGTGGAACAGGAAAAGCAAGGGTTGTACGTGGTTTACAGGCCTGCGCCCATGGTCTGTGATTTTTTGTTTTCCATGCGAAATGTTGCTGAAAACAGAATTGCGGAAATAGAGCAGATCAAAAAAAGGTTTCTGGAAGGGAAAAAAGGAATGGAACCCATGGACAGAGAGGCGCTGTTGAGCCGTCTTGAAACTGAAGATATCACCCTGCTGGATGTCAGGCCTGCTGAAGAATTCCGGGCCGGGCATATTAACGGCGCATTATCCGTTCCTTTAAACGAACTTGAATTTATGCTGGCAAACCTGCCAAAGGATCAGGAAATCGTGGCTTACTGCCGGGGACCTTATTGTGTTCTATCTGTCCAGGCTGTTGAATTACTGAATCAGCGGGGATTTAACGCTGTTCGCCTGGAAGAAGGTGTCCAGGATTGGAAAAGAATGGGGTTGAGCCTGTCAACCGGGAAATAAAAAAAGAGGAATAAGAAGTTGAAGTTGATCAAAAAAAATTTTCTGGCAATTACCGTTATCGGCATTGCAATCATCGGGCTGTGGGTCACCAACAGATCGGTTTCACCCAGGCAGGCATCATGGGATGATGTGGTATCGGAAGCCAGAGCAGGCAATTACAAAATAATCACAACAAAAAACCTTTGGGAAAAATATCTTGATAAAAAGAACCGCCCCCTGATTGTCGACACCCGGCAGGAGTGGGAATTTCGCGCCGGCCATGTTAAAGGGGCCGTCAACTTTCCCATGGAGCCTACCTGGCTCTCCCGGTGGCAGAAACGGGCTGTCCTTGAAAAATTTCTTGGGCCAGACAAAAACCGGTCAATTGTTTTCTACTGAGCCGGCCTTGCATGAGTTAGAAGTGACTCTGCAGCCCGTGTGGCTGTTTTAGTTGGGTATAAAAATGTGTTTAGAGATCCACTGGGTTTCCCTGAGTGGCAGGCAAAAGGCTTTCCAGTAAAAAGCAGTCCCGCAGGGATGAAGAACCTGGATCAGGCAACCGCTAACAATTCTTATGGCCTGTTGCATGGATGGGCCATGATATGGACGCTTTTAGGCATCTTTGTAGGTGGGATGGCCCTGAATTTGACACCGTGTGTCTACCCTCTGATACCGATTACCATGTCTTATTTCGGTGGCAGAAGTGGCAGGGGCACTATTAACCATGCTGTTCTTTATGTCATTGGAATCGCTTTCACCAACTCGATCCTCGGTGTTTTTGCAGCACTGACAGGTGGCTTAATGGGCTCGGTCCTTCAACATCCCGTTGTCCTGGTCGGGATTGCTTTTCTTTTAACCGCCTTTGCCTTGAGCCTGTTCGGCTTCTGGGAATTAAGGGTTCCGTTTCAGGTAATGCAAATTGCAACAAGGTCCCATGCCGGTTTACTGGGATCTCTTTTTATGGGACTGATGATGGGCATTGTTGCAGCCCCCTGCATCGGCCCTTTTGTCCTTGGCCTTCTGACATGGGTTGCCAGTATGGGAAGCCCGTGGCTGGGCTTTGTCATCTTTTTTACGTTGAGTCTGGGGCTGGGGGTCCCATTCTTTTTTCTGGCAGTCTTTTCAGGCAATTTAAACCGACTCCCAAAATCCGGTGAATGGATGATCTGGGTCAAAAAACTGATGGGATGGGTATTGATAGGCATGGCAGTCTACTTTTTACAGCCGCTTTTTCCTAAAGCCCTGGGAATCTATATTACCGCAGGAACGGCCCTCTTTGCAGGAATACATCTTGGATGGATAGACAAAACAAAGGCCGGCTTTAAAGTCTTTGGCTGGATCAAGATGACCATCGCCCTTGCTGCGCTTGCTTTTATGACCCTGACCATCGGAACATTTGTGACTCGGGGCCCGGGTGCGGCTTTTCATTCGTATCAAGGTGACATCCTGAATCAGGCAAAAATACGGAACAAACCAGTTATTATCGATTTTTCCGCTGACTGGTGCAGCCCTTGCCGGGAACTGGACAATGTCACTTTCCATGACCGCCGGGTGGTTAAAATGGCGCAAAAAGATTTTATTCTGGTCAAGATCGATTTAACCAGAAAGGGAAACCCGGACCACGAAAAGCTCTTAAAAAAATATGATATCAAAGGTGTTCCAACAATAATCTTTCTGGATGGTAAAGGCAAAGAAATTAAGGGGCTGCGGTTAGTTGACTTTGAGCCCCCCCAGCTATTTATAGAACGCATGATAAAAGCAAAACAAACACTTTAAATAAAGGGAAACAGATATGTTAAAGGTAATGTTCTTCCTCAATGAACCCAATGGAAAACCGTGAAAACACTTTAAAAAAATCATGCCCGGGCTGGGCAAGACCTATGAGATTAAGATTGAGGTGATTTCAAAACCAAAGGCTGAATACAATACAGACAAATATTTTG
>JAAEMC010000586.1 GCA_024225895.1 Desulfobacteraceae bacterium
AACGATTGTCAATTCACGAATTGCAAAAGGATGGTAATGTTTATGTTATCGAAGGGTTTTTTATTAAGGTCAGGCTGTTTTTTTCCAATTAACATTAAAGGAAAAGCCATCTCAGCCAGAATGCAGGGAAAGGCTTGGTTTTTAAATATTAAACAATGATAAAAATGATTGCGCAAACTCAAGTTTTCCGGTTATATATGCATAATTTTTTATAATAAAAAATGTAATCCTGGAGGATAATAAAATGAAAGATCCTATTAATAATTACTGGCAGCTCAAGATGGAATCCGTAAAGGAAAGCCTGGAAAGTAATAATTTTGATGTCTTTATTGCCCAAAGTGCAGAAGAAGCAAAAGATATTGCCCTGAATGATATTATTTCAAAGCTTGAGGTGAAAAGCGTTTCCTGGGGGGGGTCGGTCTCTTTTGTGAGTACGGGATTATTCCATGCCCTGAAGGACAGGGAAGATCTAACGGTTTTTAATACCTTTGATAAAGGGGTCTCTGTTGAAGAAGCCATGGAACTTAGAAGACAATCGTTGATGGTGGATCTGTTCATCACCGGAACCAACGCCATAACCGAAGCAGGGCACCTGGTCAACCTGGATATGGTGGGAAATCGGGTTGCTGCCATTATGTGGGGACCTAAAAATGTAATTCTGATTGTTGGCCGTAATAAGATATGCGGTGATATTGAAGATGCCATGTTCAGGATAAAAAATTATGCAGCACCGGTGAACACCATGAATCTTGATAAGAAAACTCCGTGTAGAAAGACCGGTATCTGCCATGATTGCAGCAGCCCTGACAGGATTTGTAACTATTGGACTATCACGGAAAAATGTTTTACCAAAGGCAGGATAAAAGTGATCCTCGTTAATGAAGATTTGGGATTTTAATTCATGCAGACTATCATTGTTTTTCAGCAGAATGGTTCGGGTAAAAGTAAAATAGAAGGGATCAACAAATACGGTGAAAAACGGTTCATACTCAAAACACATGATATTGATGAACCATTGCCGGATATTATTGATGATACGTCCCCGTATATTCCGGAACATATTGATGCGGATATTGTGCTGGATTTTATGAAGCACAGTGATCTTTCCGAAGATTTGGCATTGCTCTGCCATAAATTGAATATCCCGGTTGTGGGTTCAGGCAAGAAAATAAGGTCAGGCGAACCCATCTGCCCGCCCACATGATGCACCCTTGCAAGGCAGGACTGTCTTGGAGACTATGGTGAGATATTTGGCTCGCCTGAGATTGATGTGACCCTGGAAAAAGATATTGTTAAAGAGATTCAGGTCATAAGGGGGGCACCATGCGGTGCCACGTGGGACGCGGCTCAAAAGATAAAAGAGATGCCGCTGGAAAATGCTTTAACCAGATTTGGACTGGAGGTTCAGTTTTTTTGTACGGCAGATCCGTCAAACTGGGA
>JAAEMC010000587.1 GCA_024225895.1 Desulfobacteraceae bacterium
CTTTATGCAACATTAGGGTTAAGATAGTGGCTGATAATTTTACGGGTAGATGAAAAAGCGAAATCATCCAAATTGAGTTCTGCCAAAGACATAAAAATAATATTGGCGACATCATCCTGCGGGCTCATGTCTCCAAGGCTTTCAACGTGACAGATAAAGGCTGCATCAATCACAAAATAATGAATATCTTTATATTCGTACTGGTTGGGAAAGGAGGCCAAATATGACAGCTTGGTAACGGTCAAATTTAATTCTTCTTGAATTTCCCGCATTATGCATTGTTCAAGGGTTTCATGAGGATCAGCAAATCCGCCGGGAAGATCCAGATATCCTTTTTTAGGATCATATTTGCGTTGTGTGACCAAAAGATCTTGCTTTGAATTGAAAATCATGCCGGCTGTAGCGCTGGCCGTGTTCAGATAAAAGACAAATCCGCAGGATCGGCATTTAAAAGAGGAAGCTTTTAACTCACCAAGGTCCTTTTTTCCGCAGTCAGGGCAATATTTGAAAAATTCTTGATTGGGGTTTTTTATAGACATTTTTTACCTCTAACAGGCCAGATGAAAACAGGCGGCCACTTTTTTGCGGGTAGTGACAAGGATATTGAATTTATCGGCAGCCTGACTGCAGGGTTTAATGATTGTTGTAATCCCTTTAGTCTCAAGCTCATGCAAAAGGTCTTGGGCTACTTGCATTAAGCCGGATGCCCCGGTGCCTACCACTAAGATGTCAGGTTGGCTTTCAATCAGGCTTTTGATATCACTGGATTGCAACAAATGGCCTCGCTGCCTGCGCCAATTGTTAATGATCCGGCCATTGGGAAGGATCATAAAGTCTGTAGCCACCGATACATTGTTGATTACCATTTTTCCAAAAGAATATGAATTGATTTCAAGCATTTTGATCACCTGCTTATTGCAAAATAAAGAAAACAAAATCCCGTGCAAAAATATAAACATTTGCACGGGATTAATCAACCTTGTTGCATGGCTTTAACAAAAAGCTGTCTGCATAAAGTGATAGGTGATACCTAAAGTTTACGGATTCATTTCATAAGCATCCTTTAATTTGTAGACATGATTTTCCCATATCCGGTCAAACCTTTGGGTATCAACCACCGGCTTTTTAATTAATTTAAGGCAATATTCCATCTGTGTTTTTGAGGTAATGGTTTTGGAATATAGTGCCAAAGCAAACTTTGAAAAATCCCGGACCATGAAATCAAAGATCTGTTCCAGCAGATCGGTTTCAAATCCGTCTAAGTTGTATTTCTCAATAAGAAGCTGGCCATAGGCAACCAGGGTAAACATTTCACCCAGATAAAGGAGAAAATCCATATTTTTTGCCTGATCTTTATCCGGGGTTGCCTTGGCCAGCATTTCCTGTAATAGGGCGATCTGTTCTTTAAAAATGGTGACATTGGGTGTGTCCACCGTATTGTACGCCAGGTTGAAGTCGTGGAATTGAATTCTTCCAAGTCCCTTGGTGGCGCCCTGGTTAAAAAGGAATTCATCACAGCCGGCCTCATCTCTATTCTCAATTTTCGGGAATTGCCCTGGATTGAAAAAGTAATTGGCCATGAATTTGATGATTAATGCCATATTTACATGGACCGTACCCTCGAGTTTGGGAAGAGCCCGGATGTCTGTGGCTGCCATTTCAAAATAGACATCTTTTTCAAAGCCTCTGGCAGCAATCACGTCCCAGATCAGATTGATAACCTCCTCCCCCTGGGTGGGCACTTTCATTTTTACCATGGGATTATATAAAAGATATCTTCTGTC
>JAAEMC010000588.1 GCA_024225895.1 Desulfobacteraceae bacterium
CGGTATTTTTCTTCATTTTCCCGGATGGAATCCATCATGCCGGCAATGGTTCCACTTAAGAATTCAAAGGCGTCTGTTCCCTGGTAATCAGGCTTCTCCCCTTTTTGCAGGGGCTCAATAATAGTATTGATGGGATGCATAATGATCCGATATATAAAAAAGATCAAACAACCAGACCCCAAAAAGAGCAGTCCCATAGTATACAATTGAACCTTTTTGACTTTTTCTATTAGTGTAACATACTCTTTTTTGTTTTTAATGATTGTGATCTGCCAGTCCCAGGGCTGAAAATCAAACTGATAGGCAACAAAGGCGTTTGATCCAATATCCAGGGAAACCACGGTATCTTTGTTTTTGATTTTATCCATGACTTGGCCGGGCGGTTTGGGAAGATCTGTTTTTAAGAGTAATTCTTTGCGGTTTGTATCATATATATACCCTTTGACAAATTCCTGATTAAACAGATCTTCAATCTGGCCCATTGTCATCCCCTGGCGGATAATCAATTCGGCCGGGTCTGCGGCCTGGCCTGACATTAAGAGGTTTTCAAAATTGATGTTGCAGACATTTACGATTCTGGTGGAAAGGGAATTTAAATTTTGCCGGATTTCATTGGTGGCAAACTCGGACACTGTGTTTACGATAAATAAAAATAATGCCACACTCAGTATGATAGCCACTGCTGCTACCGGGAGTGTGATGCGTAAGGCCAGACTGTTTTTGAAATTTAACATTTCTTTTATTCCAGGATCATGGCACTGGCTTCTTTTATTTTTTCAGGCCAGACAACTTTTTTTTCTCCGTTCTGCCATTGGATAATCAATGGGAACCGCCGCAATTGTTTGCCTTTGCTATCCACGCCATATCTGCCGATGACGGTCAAAGTATTCAAATTGGATAATATCTGCCGGATTGTTTCCCTGTTCATAGTCCCCCCTTTTTTTACGACATCTTCCAGAATCATACCAGCGGCATATACTGCAGCAGCATGATAGGTGGGTTCCATTTTATACTTGTCATAAAAGGCATCTGTAAAGGTTTTTCCACGGGGAAAATGAATGCTGACGTTTTTTTCCCACTGGGATGCGGAAAATGTCAGATTTGCTTCATTTTTCAGCAAATCCCTGTATTTGTCAGTGGCCGGGCCTACAGAGGCAAAATAAGCTTTGGGGTACCAGTCAATGGCGGCCAGGGCTCTTCGCATGCGGACGGATTCATTGAGGTGGCCGCAGACGATGATGGCCCCTGATTCGGATGTTTTTGCCTTTTCGGCAAGATCCTGAAGATTTTTCCGCTCTTCTTCAAATGTCTCAAAGATCACCACCGAGAGCTTAAAGCGTTGGGCCCATTTACGGGTGCTTTGGGCCAGGGATTTTGAAAAGGCGTTATCTGCTGATAGGATGGCTATTTTTTTTATGTTCTTTTTTA
>JAAEMC010000589.1 GCA_024225895.1 Desulfobacteraceae bacterium
CCGATCTATAATTACGATTTAGACGGTTATCTTGAACAAAAGATAAATGGTTCTGAGACAACCCTTTACGAATACTCCTCGCGTGGCGAGCTTTGAAAGTGACCCTGCCGGGCAATAAAATTGTCGAATACCTCCATGATCCGTTGGGAAGGCGTATTGCAAAAAAAATCGATGGAACAATCGTTGAAAAATATCTCTGGCAAGGCATGACAAGATTGCTGGCCGTATATGATGGAAATGACAGCTTATCGATGCGGTTTGAATACGCAAACCAACGAATGCCGATTGCCATGACCCGGCCTGATGGCTTGTTTTACCTGGCTTACGATCAGGTTGGATCGTTGAAAGTTGTTGTGGATGCAGCCGGGATTGTGATAAAAAGGATCAATTATGATTCTTTCGGGAATATCCTCGATGAAACTCCCGGATTTGATGTTCCCTTTGGGTTTGCAGGCGGGCTGCACGACCGGGATACAGGGCTTGTCAGGTTTGGGTTTCGGGACTATGACACGGATGTGGGGAGGTGGACTGCTAAAGATCCTATTGGGTTTGATGGTGGAGATGTTGATCTTTATGGGTATTGTTTGAGTGATCCGGTTAATTTGACTGATTCTCTTGGATTGATGTATTTTAAAAGGGACCCTATTCCAGAATTGGATGGTGGTGATCGTGATAAAGTTAAAGAAATGGCAGAAGCATGGACTAATATTGGAAAAAGAGATGCTGAAGCAAAACGCGCAGAGATCGAAACTA
>JAAEMC010000590.1 GCA_024225895.1 Desulfobacteraceae bacterium
AGAAACCAATTTCGGATTTTTTACCAGTGACGCTTTGGCCAATCAGGTTGGCATTCGCAACAGCAAACTAATCACATACGTCATGCCTGACCATGAAATTGAAAAATCAGAAAGTTATGATTTTAAGGATGATGCCCCTTTTGCACCAGATGATGAAGGCATTAGTCCGGATTCAGGCATGCCCTCCAAAGCACTCAGAATGATCGATCGTATCGACTTATATAATATGTCTTCCGGCCTTTATAAAAATGGATATATCAAAGCCAGTAAAACTGTGAATCGCAAAGAGTGGTTTTTTGATGCACATTTCTACCAGGACCCGGTATGCCCTGGTTCTTTGGGTATTGAATCATTTTTACAGTTGATTCGATTCTTTACCAACAAAAAATGGAATATCGACCCTAAAAAATATGCTCTGGATATGACCATGGGGCATTCCCACAACTGGATTTACAGAGGGCAGATCATCCCAGCCAACAAAAAAATTCAAGTTCATGCCCATATCAAAGCTGCAGATGAAAATCAGAACGGATATGCCATCACGGCAGATGGCGCCCTGACAGTTGACGGTATCTGTATTTACGAGATGTTTGATTTCTCAATTGCTTTTTCAAGAATTAAATCAAAAACGAAACCAAGGATTCAGCAACAGGAATCACAAGAAAAAAAATAAATTATACACTAAGAAATAAAAGAGAAAACCGCTGGTTGCCAAATCTTTCAGATAGGTATCTATCGCAACAAAACCAACGGGCCATGCAACCGGAGTTTAAACACTAAATGGCAGAACGGTGGACCTGGTAGGAAATCACATGGTCCAGGTGGAATCCAAAGGTCGCTTCCTTGGCAAAGACCATGAAAAGTCCCTGGTCGATTTTCCAGTCATAGTTGATGATCTTTTCAATATGGACGGTTTGGGGTGGATCGCCGGAGATGGATTTGAGTTGGACATCACAGGAAGCAAAGGCAATTTCCATTTCCTGGGGAGGTAAGCCCAGATGGAAGTAGCAAAGGCGATCCAGCATAAAGCTGACCATGCCATCTGCAAGATTGGCAATCACAACCCCTCTTTCCATGTTGATCTGAAAATCAATTATGGTTTCAAAATCATGGGTTGCGCCCTGGTCATTTACGATTTTTAATCCTGAAAATCCTGCTTGCGCCATATTTCTTTTCCTTGTCTTTGAACAAATGCATCAATTGATTTTGTTATATTTGGTACCACTCTAAATAATCCGTATTAATCAATACAGAGATTGAAGAACCTTTAACCTTGATCAGATTGCCAATGGAAGCAACATCGGTTGGCTGAACCGAAGGGACGTTTATCACTAGTTTATCGCCATCCTCAAATCGAAGTGTGGCTTCAAAGGTTCTGGAGTCGGGAGTACCGGATGCAACATCCGTTGTCTGGACAAGAGCGGCAAACCGGTCCCAGTGCCAGCCGGCCGAGCCCTGGGGTGTTTCAATGGAAACCAGCAGCCGGTTCTGGTCCACGTTGACCTTTGATGCAATATCAAAAAAAGACTCTTTTCCGTCAGATGCCAAAATTTTAAGCTGTTGTTCCATGATTGTTCTCCTGAAATGATCCGGTTTCTTATTTATCAGTCTTTTTTACAGAACATTTGACTGGGACCGCCATTTCTTATCAATA
>JAAEMC010000591.1 GCA_024225895.1 Desulfobacteraceae bacterium
CAACAGTAAGATTATAAATTCACTGAAAAAAATCGGATTATCAACTCCGGCAATAAAAAAATATTCCCGGAAACCGGCTTTATCATATCATTTTTACTGTCCGGCATGAAAAATCATTCAATTTTAATCAATAGACCGGATACAGATGGCTGTCAAGTCCAAAGACCGGATACAGATGGCTGTCAAGTCCAAAATGACAGGCTCAGGGAAAAAATCCGCCTGAAAAATTACAGTATCAGAACCGAGAAAGCATATACAGGCTGGTATGAAAATTTATCCGGTTTCATAAACTGAAACATCCCGGGCAAATGGACAAGCCCGAAATTGAACAGTTTCTGACATACCTGGCAGTTGACAGGAAAGTTTCACCCAGCACACAAAACCTGAGCGCAATACTGTTTCTGTACAGGGAAGTGCCAAGGATAAAATTGGAAAATCTTACATGAGCAAAAAATCATGAAATACTGCCCGATGTTTTCACCATTGAAGAGGTGAAATCTGAGATAAATAATCCCATGTGAATAAATAGTTTGTTACAAAGTTGACAAAGCCCAGCTATTATTAGTCTATTAAAGGTAAAAGTTTGTGAGTCCTTTGATAAAAGTCAGTTATAACTGACATACTGACACATTAATAAAAAAGAGGAACTTCATGAAAAAATCCTTTTTGTTATTCATATCACTAATTTTCCTGGGATCCATTACCCAGGCTGCTGACAAGGATTATTCCCCGGGTTTTGAAAAATTATACCAGCTCGGACTCCATGATGTAAAAGACGCTGAATATATTTCACTTCAAATTAATGATTATTCCTTCCATTCAATGGGATATGACAGTGGATACGGTTTTGAAACCAGGCTGAAGACAGAAGGGAATGCGTGGCTGATCAAGGAAGATCCCCAGGCACAGGACACTGTCATCTACCAGAACCGCAGAATAAACATAACTAATATGGACCGTTCAGGTAAACCCGGTGATAATGACCCATCTGCTGAAGAAAATGATGTTTCACCGGACCCGGATTTCATGAATACCACAAAAAAAACCGGAACATGGAAAAAAGTTGATCTTGAAAAAGAAATTGATAAAATACTTAATTTTTTGGATGCAAAAGATCAATTGAAAAAAGACATTGAATATGTCGTTCGTTCACAAGGCTCCGGGCAAATGTTCCTTTTCGCGGCTCAAATATACCGCAAAGGATACAAAAAACAGGCCAGCCAGATCATAACCGCCTTGTTCGGCTATGCTTCTGATCCGCGCATAATTATTGTGCAGGCCATTAACCTGATAGCTGATGCCCAGTACCTGGAAATTTATGACCTTTTCCTTGAGAACAATGACTGGAAATTATACTCTGAAAATATTAATATGCTTTTAAACCGGTTTCCCCAAGGCTGGAAAAAGCAACTGGCAGCCAGGCGCCTGTATAAACTTGTACATGACCGCGCTTTTGGAGATGTGCCGGGAATAACAGGTGATAACCTGGGCAATGATGATCGCGAACTGGCAAAAAAACTGGCTGCGCAACCGATTAAAGAGTCCCGTGCCCTGAATGCGCTTGATAGTTTGTGGGTACTGGGTAACAGCAGTCCGGGCGATGAAAAAAAAGAAGAACAGC
>JAAEMC010000592.1 GCA_024225895.1 Desulfobacteraceae bacterium
AGAAGTGTCCTGATAACCGATGAGGAGACCAAACAATATTACGACGAAAACAAAGCTTACTTTGATCAACCTTTTGCCAATGAAAAAGAAAGCATCAGAAATTTGCTTGAATCTCGAAAAACAGAAGCAAAACTCAAAGAATGGACAAAGGAGCTAAAAGCGTCTGCTAAAATCCATATAAATAAAAAGGCCATCACTCAAAATTAATAAAAAGGATGAACCAATGAATGCCACAGCCCAAAACCCAACTTTTTATAAACGGAAAAAAGTCTATATTAATAAGGATTTCCAAACACGGTTTATCGTCAAATTTATTTTAGTTCTTATTCTCGGCGCTACGATTTCAATAGGTCTGACACTTTACAATACCCAAGGAACATTGACTTCCACTTTCAGCAATTCAAAACTGGTAATACAAAACACGTCCCTTGCCATCATGCCCTCTGTGATTTACACCACTTTGATTACTACTTGTGTCCTAAGTATTATTGTTATTATGGTGACATTGCTGGTATCCCATAAAATAGCCGGTCCCATGTATCGATTTGAAAAAGACATCAAACGTGTTACCAACGGAGATCTTAAAACCCGGATACATATCAGGCGAGGAGACCAATTTCTGGAACTTGCGACGGTTTTAAACGGGATGATAAAAAATTTAAACCAGGAAGTTTCCGCCATCAAACATGACGTTGATACCCTTGCTTGCCATACTGATCTTCAAGAAGAGTTCCAAAAGGATGTTGTCAGGTTAAAGGAAAAGATTAATTCTTCATTTTTGCTTTGAATACTGGAACACCATTTAAGCGGAAACAGGCCATTTGCCAGACAGCATTATTTATTTGCCTGTTTATGATTTTCCATGACAGTTCCCATGCGGCACAATGGTATGTCCTTAAAACTAAATATTTTAATTTAAAATATAAAAACCAGACCGATCTGAAAAAGCTTTCCGACAAGTTAGAAATCGCAGATCACAGTAATAATTTCTCCGACTTTTTCAAAAGCGATGCTTCTGAAAAGGGGGTTGAAAAAATATTGGCATCCAAATTGGACGCCCTTGTTTACAAGGTTCAGCTTATCCTGGATATGCGTAAACCCATTAAAATAACAGCTAAAATTTTTCCAGATCAGGCTGCTTTGGACAATGAGTATTATAGAATTTATAAAACCCGAAAAACAATGAGAGCCTGGTATATATTTGAGTTCAATACAATTTACATGAATGCCCAGGATTTGTTTCCCGGTATTCTGGCCCATGAATGTGCCCATGCCATTATAGATCATTACCTGGAAATTCGCCCCCCACGGGCAGCTGCAGAAATTTTGGCGCGGTATGTGCACGCTCACCTGGACAAACAAGCAAAAACCTATTAACTCCGAAACCGGCCAGGTTCAATTTCCACACCAAAAAACTGTTTTTAAAAGATGAAAGAGAAAGAATGATTGATACACATTCACACGTGCTTCCGGCGTTAGATGATGGAGCAAAGGATTTAAACGAATCCGTAAAGTTTATCGAAACGGCTGCCAAACAAGGGGTCAAGGTTATTTTCGCAACACCCCATGCTTATGATGGTATTTATAATTGTACAAAAGAAAAAATTACCGAAAGCTTAAAAGTACTCACCAGAACCCTAATTGCGAAAGGCATTTCAACAAAAGTATTGCCTGGATCAGAAATTCGCGTCAACCATGATCTTGTCATGCAATATGATATGGGGAACCTGCTTTCTTACAATAACTCGGGAAGTTGGCTGCTCCTTGAATTGCCTTCATTGTTCTTATCAACGGCCATTTCTGCGATGATCCGGCAACTTAAGGGCAAGGGGATCACCCCAATCATTGCCCATGCAGAAAGAAACGGCATGATTGCAAACAAGCCGGAAATTGTGAATGAATTTATTTACAATGGGGCTGTTATTCAAATTACCGCAGCAAGCCTTATGGGTGACTTTGGAAAATTCGCCATGAAATCGGCAAAAGCCATGGTGGAAAATGATCAAGTATTTTGCATTGGCTCGGATATGCATCCAGGCCGAAAATACCGGATGGCCGATGCTAAAAACAAATTAATAAAATTGGTTGGCCGGACAAAAGCAGAGTTAATCACCTATGAAAATCCGACAGCCATGCTTGAAGATGAAGTATTGCCATACAAAAAATTATTACATCATTAAATTATAAGGAGAGAAAGATGAAATCCATTAAATTACTATTAATGGCTATCTTAACCTGTTTTTTATTACAGGGCATTGCAACTGCGGCCACTGTTATGACGGATGCACAGATCACTGATATCGCAACCACAGCCGAAGCCGGCGGAGATGTCTCTGCCCTGGCTTCCGAGTACATGGAAAATATTACAGCGGATTTTGTTGCACTGGGGCTGACCGGTGATGAACTCCAGGACCAGATTTCAGTGGCAATACAGGAATTAACTTCCGGTCTTGCCGATGCAGTCATCCCAAATCTGGAAGCAACCGTGTCTGACATTGTCTCCGGTGCGGTCAAGGGTATTGAAACAGGAATCAAACAAGCGGTTGATGCTGATCCCAATCTTGACACAGAATCCCTGTTCTCTTCAGTTAGAACCGGAGCACAAAATGCGGTCTCTGCCATTATCGCTGCAAATCCTGATATTAATATGGAGGTCCTTCAGGCCGCCTTACCGAGTGTTGTACCTGAAGAACCTGAAGCCTTCGAGCCTGCAGAAGAGGAAGCCTTTGAGCCGGCTGAAACTCCTGTAGCCCCCCCGGTTACACCGCCTGAACCGCCTGCCGTAGAAGCGCCAATCACTCAGGATAGCCAGGCAGGCAGCCCAGTCTAATACAGTGACTCTTTAATCTATCCGGAGATTGTAAAATGAGAATTCAAATATCGATACGAGTGCTATGCTATTTTTTATTGTTCTGCTTTATTTTCGGATTGACATCCCCGATGATTTTGGCCGAAGGCAAAATGATACTCAAACCATCCATTGAAGCAGGATGGCAGGCTGATTCCAACTTCTATAAATCAGAAACCAATGAAAAAGAGGTCTTCACCTATAATATCAAGCCGGGCATTGAATTCGGCTACAATACAGATAAAAGTTTGGTTTCTTTTGTATATTCAGCCAATGTTCTTCTCTACGATGATCAGGATGATATTCCTGCGGGACGAATTGAAGCTGATGAGTTCGATTATGTGGAACATTATGCTTTTTTCAACGCCAACACCCAAGCAACTGAACGCCTCTTGATAGGCCTGGACAACCTGTTTATGAACACAAGGGATCCTGCCAATGCCGACATCACCTCCAACGCAGTTAACCGGTTTAAATATACCATGAATCATTTCACCCCCAGTGTATATTACCGGTTTGGAGATAAATTCGGAATGGGGCTAAAATATACTAATTTTATGATTGATTACTCGGATGATGATATAGGGCAAGGCGAAGACTCTGATGAAAACAGAGGGACTTTTACCTTTTTCTATTATTTCTCATCTAAAACTTCCTTTGATCTGGATTATCAGATGTGGACCCGTGATTACGACAAAACCACATCGGATTACGACTCTCATCAAATCCTTGTCAATGCAAACCATAAAGTTAATTATTTTACCTTCAGTGCCGGAGCCGGATACCACAACAGGGAATTTGAACAAATAGTACCTTCAGGTGATATCGATAAATTCATTTGGAAATTTTCGGTATCTGGACAAAACCCGCCGGAAGGTGCCCAAACGCCCAAAAGTTCTATGTACCTGGCCATTGGCAGCAATTATAACGATTCTGGGAGTGGGGATTCATATTTTGAAGCCACAAGGTTTGATGCAAGATTTTCCCATTTATTTATAGAGAAAATCAATTGTATCCTTACCGGATGGTTCCAAAACTCAGATTACGAATCCTCCGACAGAGAGGATGATAGATGGTTTATATCTGCGAGTGCAGATTACCTGATTAACGATTTTTTTTCCATTGGAATGGAAGGAGGATTGGAGGACAGGGATTCCAACGAACTCAGCAGGGATTTCGAGAATCAATATCTGATGGTGAATGTCAAATTCAATTATGATATGGGCGCCAAGTAATCAATTATTAAGGCAATAAAACTACTATTTAAATCAACTAATTCAAGTTTCAATCCTAAGGGGATAAGGGCTCACAGACTCTTCCCCTTTTTTAAACACAAAAATAAAAAAATGAAACAGCTTACAAAACAATCTTATCTCTTATCTATCTGTCTATTTGGGTTTTTGATTTTGTTTTTCATCCCTGCACCAGTGGATTGTGAATCATTGGAAAATGGCTCCGCTTATCTTTTAGGGCCGGAAGATGTGATTACCATATCCATATTGGCCGGTGGTGAAGAGCAGACAAAAAACGATATGGTGGTTATGCCTACCGGCCATCTTAATGTACCGTTTATCGGCAAAATTGATGCTGGAGGTTTGACTATAGAAGCCTTGGAAAAGCTGATAGTCAAACCCCTGGAAAGGGATTTTTTCGTATCTCC
>JAAEMC010000593.1 GCA_024225895.1 Desulfobacteraceae bacterium
ATCTTTGGATCAAATAGAGGATATAGTGGTTCAGATTAAGGAGCTTGGGATTGTGCTTGAGGATAAGGAAAAAGAAAAACAAAAGAAAAAGACCACAAAAAAAAGTGGTGAGGCAAAAGGGGCAAAAAAGACCAAAGCCAAGCCAAAGACAAAAGCTGGAAAAAAGAAGACACAAAAAAAAGCGGCTGAATCAAAAGCTAAGGGAACCAAATCAAAGTCTTCGAAAAAGGAGAAAGAAAAAGATCTTTTTTCTCCGAAAAAACAAAAATCTGATATTGAGTTTGGTTCTGTAACAGATCCGGTAAAAATGTATCTCAAAGAAATGGGTATGGTAACCTTACTTAGCAGGGAAGGGGAGATTGAGATTGCAAAGAAGATCGAAGTTGGGGAGCGGGATGTCTTACGATCCATGCTCAGCTGTCCCATTACCGTGTGTACTATCTTTGAATATGGAGAAAAGATGGAACAAAAGGCCATGCGGCCCAAGCATATTCTACGGGATGTGGATGAGGGTGATGGCATGGTGGATGAAGCATCAAAGCAGGAAAAATTTCTGAATTCTTTAAGAAAAATAGAAATAATTCATCAGGAGAATCAGAAAAAAAGAGATTCTCTGCAGGCAGCAAAACCCGGGTCAAAAAAATACACGACCCTTGATAAAGAGATTGAAGAGAATACAGATGTCATCTTTGAATATTTAAAGAAATGGCGTTTTGAATCCAATGTGATTGACAATATTGAAAAAAGTATTAGAAGCGCCATTAACTGGTTTGAAACAATTGATTCACTTTTGGCGAAGTGTGCCGCCACTTTTGATGTTTCGCTGGATGAAATGCTAAAGCAGATATCTGCCAAAGAAAAATTTGTAAAGTGGGCCCGGTCCCGTTCAGATATTACCAAGGAGAACGCTTTGATTCTTCTTGATGATATTCGTGCTTTGCGAGAACAAATTTCTCACCGCAAAAATGAGATTAAAGGTGATGTAGATGACTTGGAAAAAGTAATTCGAGGAATTGATAAAGGCAGAAAAAAAGCTGATTTTGCAAAAAGAGAACTGGTTCGGGCAAATCTGCGTCTTGTGGTCAGTATTGCAAAAAAATATACCAACAGGGGGCTGCAGTTCCTTGATCTTATCCAGGAAGGTAATATCGGCTTAATGAAGGCAGTGGATAAATTCGAATACAGGCGTGGTTATAAATTTTCTACTTATGCTACTTGGTGGATAAGGCAGGCGATTACGCGCGCTATCGCCGACCAGGCCAGAACTATCCGTATACCGGTCCATATGATTGAAACCATCAATAAACTGATCAGGACATCAAGATATCTGGTGCAGGAAATGGGTAAAGAACCATCTCCGGAAGAAATCGCTGAAAAAATGGAAATTCCTATTGATAAAGTCCGGCGCGTACTAAAGATAGCTAAGGAACCTATTTCTCTTGAAACACCTATTGGGGAAGAGGAAGATAGCCATCTCGGGGATTTTATTGAAGATAAAAAGTTTTCAATTCCATCGGATGCAGCTATTGATTTCAGTCTGGCTGAACAGACCAGAAAAATACTGGCCACATTAACGCCCAGGGAAGAAAAGGTGTTGCGCATGCGGTTTGGCATTGGTGAAAAATCTGATCATACATTGGAAGAAGTCGGGAAGGATTTTACAGTAACAAGAGAGCGAATTCGCCAGATTGAAGCCAAGGCGCTCAGAAAACTTCGTCACCCGACAAGAAGTAAGAAGCTCAAGACGTTTATCGAGAATTAATCTTGACAGACTTTTACTGTTTGGATATATATCTCAAGTTTACGTGAATGCTAAGGGCCCATAGCTCAGTTTGGCAGAGCCACCGGCTCATAACCGGTCGGTCCCTGGTTCGAATCCAGGTGGGCCCACCACGAAAATAAGAGGCATTATTCATGAATTTAGCCATAAAAATAAAAGGATATCAAATTCACAAATGAATGTGTCTGGGAAATTTAAACTTAACAAGACATGGAAAATTAAGGAGCGGGGTATACTTACCACGCTCTTTTTAATTTTGGGGCAGTGAAATTATGATTACGGTCAAGGATATTCTGGATATAACAAATATCATTGCACCATTCGATCTTGCTGAAAATTGGGATAATTCAGGATTACAGGTTGGAAATTGTGACTGGGAAGTCAAAAAAGTAATGGTCAGCCTTGAAGCCACCCAAGAAGTTATAACAGCAGCAAGTAACTGGGATGCCGATGTGATTTTAACCCATCATCCTTTGATTATTTCTCCTATGAAGAGCATCTCATTTGAAAAAATGCCCGGAAAGGTTATCCATACATGTGCCACCAATAAGATTTCCATTATTACCGCCCATACCAATTTGGACAAAGCTGATATGGGATTAAATGATTATTTTGCCAATCTTTTAGGTATTAAAATTGTTCGGCCGTTGAATATTGACAGCCGTGATATTGAACATCACACACCTGTGATGGGAATAGGAAGAATCGGCCGATTTGAAGCCCCGTTGTTATTAAAAAATCTGGTTAACACAATCAAACAAAAGCTAAAAATTAAAAATTTACGGGTGACAGGAAATCTGGATACCATGGTTGAATCGGTTGCAATATGCACCGGCAGCGGTGGTTCATTGTTAAAAGATTTTTTGGATTCTGATGCTCAAATTTATATCACCGGGGATTCAAAATATCATGAAGCCAGATTGGTTGAAGAATATGGCCGGATCCTAATTGATGTCGGTCATTTTGCTTCTGAACATATTGTTGTTGACCTTTTGGTCGAAAGATTGGCTAAAGAATCGGTCAAGGCTGATTTGCCCATTAAAATTCAAGGATTTAAAAAGGAAAAAGATCCGTTTACCATAATGTAAGGATGTTATTATGAAGGAGATTGGAAAGCCGGATATCGAAACCCTTATTAAACTTCAGGAAGCAGAGACTGAGATTGTAAGGATTCAGTCAGTTCTTGAAAAGGTTGAAAAGCAAAAAGAGGAACTGGAGAAAAAATTGAGGCAATTTGAGAAGGCTTTAAACAAGTACCAGAAAGAATTGCTGCAATCCCAGACTATCTGCAAAGACCAAGAAAGGGAAATAAAGGTTGTTGATGACCGCATCATCAAAAGCAATGAAAATTTAAGAATGGTAAAAACCAATAAGGAATATCAGGTCCTGCTACGAGAAGTTGATGATAACAAAAAACGCAAAGATGCCTTGGAAACAGAATTATTGGAAAATCTGGATGAAAACGACAAAATTACCGAAATTGTTGAAGAACGATCTAAAGAATACAAATTGTTAAAGGCCCAGATATCAGAAGAACAGGGAAACATTGACAGTAAGGCTACAGATGACCGTGAACTTTTACAAGAGTACCAGGAACGTCAAGAAAAAATCGGGCGAAATCTGGATGCAGGCCTGATCAGTCGATTTAGCAAGATATCAAAAATGACAAAAGGGCTGGCTGTTGTCCGGGTCAAAAATGAAGTTTGCATGGGATGTTTTATGAATATTCCGCCCCAGTTATATATTGAAGTACAAAAATTTAACGATTTGGTTTTATGTCCACAATGCAGTAGAATATTATA
>JAAEMC010000594.1 GCA_024225895.1 Desulfobacteraceae bacterium
ATGGGCATGGATGGTATGAGCTACTTCATTTGCAGTTAATCCTTTTTCGATGGCAAGGGTGGCTTCAGCTACCAAATCTGTGGCATGGGCCCCGATAATGTGAACACCAAGAATTTTGCGGCTTTGTTTTTCTACTATCATCTTGGCCTGGCCGGCAATTTCATCAATGGCCTGGGCTTTTCCAAGTACTCTGAAATTAACGCTAAAGGCTTCGACATCAATTCCCTTTTCTTTGGCTTGGGTTTCACTAAGCCCCACAGTACCGATTTCCGGCATGGTGAAGATCGCGCCCGGAATCACGTCATAGTTCATTATAGAATCCCTACCAAGGGCGTTTTCAGCCGCGACCATGCCTTCATGGGAAGCCACATGGGCCAGCATAACTTTTTCAGGCCCCAGGATATCTCCGATGGCATAAACATTTTCAACAGAGGTTTCCATTTTTTCATTGGCATCAATCCAGCCTTGTTTGTTGGTTTCAAGACCGATGCTTTCAAGGCCCAGATCTGACGAAAGCGGAGTTCTGCCGATGCAGACCGCCATCTTGGATGCTTTGATCTGATTTATTTTCAGCTTTTTGGGTTTGGGATTATCAGTAAAGGGTGATACGTCAAGGTTGATGTTTAATTCACCATTATTTTGACTGGCAGAGGTGACTATAGTGTCGCAAAGCACCTTTATCTTCTTTTTTTTCATTTCCCTGAGCAGCAGCTTGGAGCAGGCTTCATCCACCGATGGCAGGGGTAAAAGGCGTGACATAGCCTCAATGACCGTTACCTGGGACCCCAGGGCTGAAAAAATAAAGGCAAACTCACACCCAATAACACCGCCGCCAACGATTACTAATGATTCAGGTACATGGTCCAGGGTCAGGATATGATCGGAACTTAAAATCCTTTTGCCGTCAAAGGCAAAGTCTGGCACATTTAAGGGTTTGGTACCGGTAGCAATGATGAGACGGTCGTAGACAAGGGCTTTGGCAGGTTCATTTTCATATACAACTTTTACCATGCCTTTGGCTTTAATCTGTGCCCTGCCCTTTTCAATGGCAATGGTATTGGATGTTAAAAGGGACTCAATCCCTTTTCTCTGGGTCTTCAGGATTTTTTCCTTGCGCATCATCAAGGCAGCCATATCCGGTAAAATATCACCCGTACACTGAATGCCGAAATCCTTTGCTTTTGTTAATTTTTGGTACAGGTCTGCTGAATGCTTCATTATTTTTGAAGGGATGCATCCCCAATTCAGGCAGGTCCCGCCTAAATCCTCTTTTTCTATCAATGTCACTTCTGATCCAAGTGATGCTGCCCGGATGGCTGCAACATATCCGCCGGGTCCGCCGCCAATTACGATGGTTTTTATCGCCATGTCTTTCTCCAATGGATTGCAAAATAATTAAATTAAGCTAAAATACAGTAATTTTTTCCAAAAAAATTGATTTTTTCACAAATTTTTCTAAAAATTATTTGACTTTA
>JAAEMC010000595.1 GCA_024225895.1 Desulfobacteraceae bacterium
CAAATACACACTTATTTTAAATCGGCCCAGGACCCGATGGCCGATTTTGCATATGCAACATTTGAAAACAAATTTAATGTTTTCAAAGAAAGGGTCAGCTTTGATCAAGATATTGACTGGCATGTTGATCCCATCACGAAAAACCAATGGCCCAAAAAATTCTGGGGAGATATTGACTATAGGGACAAAAACCTGGGCGGGGTTAAATTTGTCTGGGAATTCAACCGGCTTTATGGGCTCTTTCCCTTGGGCTTTACATATAAACTTACAGGGGAGAAAAAATATGCCCAAAAAATTGTCCGGCTGATAAAATCATGGGTTAAAAAAAACCCCTACCCCATTGGCGTGAACTGGGCAAGCGGTATTGAATCCGGTGTGCGGCTCGCCAATCTTGTATGGGCACTGTCATGTCTGGAAAAATATACTTTTTCAGATGACGATACGGCAGCAATCAACACCTTTGTCTATTTTAATGCAGTCCGGCTTCACCGGTATCCCTCCAAATATTCCTCGGCCAACAATCACTTGCTTGCCGAAGGATTTGGCCTGTTTGTCGCCGGGCTTTTTTTCCCACATTTTCAAGAGGCAGACACATGGTTGAAGCAGGGGAAAAGCATCCTTGAGAATGAATGCTCCCGCCAGATTCTGCCGGACGGCGGCAGTTTTGAATACTCAACCACCTACCTTTCCTTTGTGTTCGACTTTTTTTTGCTTTTTAAAATCTGCTGTAACTCAAACGGGATTGAATATAATAAAACAATTGATCACCAACTTGAAAAATCATGCGAGTTTGTCAAAAGAATTTCGGATGAGAACGGCAACATCCCAAATATAGGCGACCAGGACAGTGCGGTGCTTGTAAATTTCGGGCTGAACAATCATGAAAACTTTCAATCCATATTGAACACAGGTTCCATTTTATTTGACCGGCCCGATCTTATTGCAGATACCAAAACTGATCTGAAAACTTTCCTGCTGACCGGAAAAATGGTCCCGGAACAAACTTCTTTACGGCGAATAGAAAGTCAATCCGCCATCGTTTTAAAAGACAGTGGCCTTGCCGTCATCAGAGACCGGGTGGACAATAAAGAGATCCTGTTCGTAGGAAATGCCACTCCTTTAGGCATGGCACCGCTTTATGCCCACGGGCACCTTGATGCACTGTCCTTTTATCTGTCTGTCGACGGAGAAGAGATATTCATAGATCCAGGAACATATCTTTACCACAACAGTGGCATATGGCGGGAATATTTCAGGTCCACAGCCGCCCACAATACGTTGCGTATCAATAGGAAAGACATGAGCAAGCAAACCGGCGATTTTATGTTTGCCAGGCCCTATGCCATCATTGAAAACACCCTTGATAAAACCGGTGGCGGAATTATTTGGAAAGCCGGGCACGATGCATATAAAGCAAAAGAGCCATTTGCCGATGTAAACCGTGAAGTTTGTTGGGATACACGGAAAAATGAATTCATCATCAAGGATACGATCACGAATCAAGCCAGGGCAATGATCGAACTGTTTTTCCATTTTCACCCTGAATGTAAATTGGCATCCCGGGAGGACGGGTTTAAAATCACAAGGGGTAATGTAAATATCGATCTTAGGCCTGATACCTCTTTACAATCCCAGATTTTGCAGGGATCCCATGAACCGGTTGCCGGATGGTATTCACCCGGATTCAATCAGATTATGGAATCCTTTACCATCAGACTATACGGCCAGTATAATGCCCAAAGTAGTTTCACAACACGGATTTGTATAAACTAATATGACAACCACTATTTTATTAAGGGACGACAAATGAGAATAAGTATTTTGGGACTGGGATACGTGGGGGTGGTTTCTGCTGCCTGCTTTGCAAATCAAGGGCATGACGTCATTGGTGTCGACCCTGTGGATGTCAAGGTCGATCTGATCAACAAGGGGCAGACACCGATTATTGAAAAGGATATTGGTGAAATAATAAAGGCCGCTGTAGACCAAGACAAACTGTCTGCAACCCAGAACGCGGCAGAAGCAGTTGAGAAAACCGATATCTCCTTAGTGTGTGTCGGTACGCCCAGCCAGTTAAACGGGAACCTTGATACAAGTTATGTTCGAAGGGTGTGTGAAGATATCGGATCCGCACTAAAGCACAAAAAAAGCCGCCATGTGGTGGTGATTCGAAGTACCATCCTGCCCGGTACCATCCGGGATATTGTCATACCGGCACTGGAAGAAAGTTCCGGCAAGATTGCGGGGAAGGACTTTGGCGTATGCAATAACCCGGAATTTCTAAGGGAAGGGACCGCTGTTTATGATTTTTACCATCCCCCCAAAACAGTGATTGGCGAAACCGATCAAACCAGCGGCGATCTTTTGTCATCCCTCTACGACCAGCTTCCTGCACCACTGATCCGGACAAAAATTGAGGTCGCCGAAATGGTGAAATATGTCGACAATGTATGGCATGCGCTCAAAGTCGGATTTGGAAATGAAATCGGGGGCATCTGTAAAACCGTCGGTGTAGACAGCCACGATGTTATGGATATTTTCTGCAGTGATACAAAACTGAATATCTCCCCCTATTACTTAAAACCAGGATTTGCTTTTGGGGGCTCCTGCCTGCCAAAAGACGTCAGGGCTTTGACCTATAAAGGCAAATCCCTTGACATTGACCTGCCCATACTCAATGCCATTTTGCCAAGCAACCGGCATCAAATTGAAACCGGAATCCGTATGGTGATGGAAAGCAACAATAGAAAGGTTGGAATTTTAGGATTCAGTTTTAAGGCAGGCACCGATGATCTAAGGGAAAGTCCCATGGTTGAATTGATTGAAAGGCTTCTGGGCAAAGGATTTGACATAAAGCTCTATGATAAAAATGTGAACCTTGCAAGCCTGGTTGGAGCCAACAAAGATTTTATATTAAACAGGATTCCCCATATTTCAAAGCTGATGGTAAAGACAATGGAAGAGGTGCTCTCCCATGCACAAACCATTGTTATTGGAAATAATTCCCCTGAGTTCAAACAAATTTTGGCAAAAGTAAATAAAAATCAGAAAGTGGTCGATCTTGTCCGCGGTATTGACCACCAGACAAGCAATGCATCCTATCACGGCATGAGCTGGTAAAAACTTATGAAAATACTCATTATTGTTGAAAACCTTCCGGTACCGTTTGACAGACGGGTATGGCAGGAAGCCAATGCACTGAAGGATAACGGCCATACGGTTTCTATTATTTGCCCCATAATGAAAGGGTATAATAAAAAAAAAGAAATCATCAATGACATCCATATTTTCCGTCACCCATTGCCCGTGGAAGGCAGTGGTGCATTTGGATATTTAATTGAATATTCAACTGCCCTATTCCATCAATTTACATTGAGCCTGAAAATCCTGATCCAAAGGGGATTTGATGTAATACATGCCTGCAACCCGCCGGATAATATTTTTCTGATTGGCGGATTCTTCAAGATCTTTTATGGTAAAAAATTCTTGTTTGACCACCATGACATCAATCCGGAGCTCTATATCGCAAAATTTGGGAAAAAGGATCTGTTTTACCGGATAATGCTTTTATGGGAGAAATTGACATTTTTGACGGCAGATGTTTCCATTGCCACCAATGAATCCTATAAAAAAATCGCTATTGAGCGGGGTGGCATGAAACCGGAAAAGGTCCACATCGTCCGAAGCGGCCCGGATTTATCACGGACAAAAAGGGTATCGGCAGATGACAATTGGAAACAAGGCAAAACATACCTTGTGGGATATGTCGGTGTCATGGGCGCCCAGGAGGGATTGGACTATCTTTTAAATGGAATTGCCTTCCTTGTCCATAAGCTCAAAAGACAGGACATCCATTTCGCCCTTGTGGGTGACGGTACGGAACTTTCCCAGCTTAAATCCATGACAGCATCACTTGATATCACCGATTTCGTTACCTTTCCCGGCAGGGTTTCCGACCAGGTTCTGATGGAAATACTCAGCACGGCAGATGCCTGTGTAAACCCGGATGCAGTCAACGAGATGAACAACAAATCGACCATGAACAAAATCATGGAATACATGGCCTTGGGTAAACCGATAGTACAGTTTGAAATGACAGAAGGCAGATTTTCCGCTCAAAAAGCTTCTTTGTATGCAGAACCCAATAACCCTCAGTCCTTGATGGAAAAAATCATAGAAGTTATCGACAACCCAGAACGAGCAGATGAAATGGGTCGTTTCGGCAGAAAAAGGGTGGTATCCCAACTGCAGTGGGAACATGAAGTACCCAAACTTCTGAATGCTTATAAAAGTCTGGAATGCTTATAAAAGTCTGGAATGCAATCACTAAAAGAATCAAACCCTGAAATGGCATTTGTTCTGGCCTGTGCTTTTGCTGAACCGGACAGCAAACAGTACGAAAAAATGCTGAATATTGCAGGCAAAATTTCGGATTGGGAACAGGTCTATGAGATCAGCCTGACACAGCGGCTTCTGCCCCTTTTATACATGAATATAAAAAACCATCTGCACTCCGCAGTTCCGGACGAGGTAGTCAACAGATTTAAAAAAGCCTATATCAATATCGCCGCCGACAATCTTTATCTGACGTCCCACTTGCTGAAAGTTGTCTCGCTTTTAAAAAAGAGTGGTATAGCCGCTGTCCCGGTAAAGGGTCCAATAACAGCCCAAGAACTTTATGGCGATATCGGGATGCGGCCGTTTTCAGACATTGATATCATTGTAAACAAGGATGATGCCCTAAAAGCATGGCAGATTCTTTTGGAAAACGGGTTCCAACCAGAGGTGAAGCTGACCATTGCACAATTTAGGAAATATATCATACATGAGGACAATCTCTCGTTTGCCAAAGACAAAGGAAGTATCCATATAGAATTACATTGGGAAATGTCAGGATGGTATCTGAACAGGCCATTGAAGCTGAATGATGTTGAAATGGCCGAAAAAAAAATACAGATAGAATCACAAAAGATAACCAGGCTGTCCCCTGAGTATCTCTTGCTCTATCTTTGTGTACATGGCGCTAAGCACGGGTGGGTCTATTTGGAACAATTGTCCTGTATTGCTCATATTGTTCTTAAACATGAAATAAACTGGGAACAGCTCAACGGAATGGCAGTTAAATGGCGATGCAAAAGGATATTGGAACTGGGCCTGTTTTTGATTTGGGACCTTTTTGATGTACCGGTCCCGGCTTCAATAACGGATGCATTCAAACATGATAAAACAATGATGCATTTAGCCGGAACGGTCATCCAAAACGTATCCGAATATCCTTTCGACCGGGGTAAAATAAACAAACTATCCCGGTTTTCCCTTTTTCATGTTCACATCAGAGACCGCTTCCGTGACAAACTCAATTATGTTTTCAGGCTGGCATTTTGTCCCACAAAAAGTGACTGGCTCTCTTTTGCATTGCCTGCTCAACTCTTTTTCCTTTATTATTTATTAAGGCCATGCCGGCTTGTCACCTCAAAACTTAAAGGACAAACTGCTTAAGAGCCGTATGATATTGGGATCACAGCAATTGTAATGAAAAATTTGAGACAGGCAATATTTAAAATTGAATGAAAGAAAATCACATATTTTGAAGGTGAAATGATGAAAATTCTTATAACTGGCGTAGCTGGATTCATTGGATATTATTTGGCTGACCGCCTACTCAAAGATGGTGGACATATTGTCTGCGGTGTTGATAATTTAAATGATTATTATGATACAACCCTCAAGAAAAACAGGCTTTCAAATCTTAAAAAACATTCGGATTTTGAATTTAAACTGATAAATATAGCAGACAGAAATAAGATCAAGGAACTCTTTGAAAATAATAAATTTGACTATGTGGTAAACCTTGCAGCTCAAGCAGGCGTTCGTTATAGTATCGAAAATCCATCATCATATATAGACAGTAATCTCGTTGGCTTTGGCAACATTCTTGAAGGCTGCAGGCATACAGGAGTTAAGCATCTGGTCTATGCATCCAGCAGCTCTGTCTACGGTCTCAATACCCTGATGCCCTTTTCCGTCCGGCATAACGTGGACCATCCCATCAGTCTGTATGCGGCCTCAAAAAAGGCCAATGAATTGATGGCACATACCTATAGTTATTTATATAAGCTGCCCACTACCGGATTAAGGTTTTTTACTGTGTACGGACCTTGGGGACGTCCGGACATGGCACTTTTCCTGTTTACGAAAGCCATTTTGAACAATGAGCCTATAAAAGTATTTAATAATGGTGAGATGCAAAGAGATTTTACCTATATTGATGATATTGTAGAGGGAGTTATAAGGGTAATAAAAAACATCCCGATGTCAAATCCGCAATGGTCTTCTGAAGCGCCCGACCCATCAAGCAGTTGCGCTCCCTATAAACTATACAACATTGGAAATAACAAACCGGTTGCCCTAATGGACTTTGTCAAGGCTATTGAAAAGGCTTTAGGGAAAAAGGCAGTCGTTGAATTTCTCCCCTTGCAGCCCGGCGATGTTGTTGCGACATATGCGGATGTAAACGATTTGATCAAAGATACGGGGTTCAAGCCCTCGACACACATTGATGAAGGCATCCATAATTTCGTGCTCTGGTATCAAGAATATTATGGATAATAGTGTATACCAAGGATGGACAATACGGCTCAAAATAAAAATACAATTTTGCATAGATTCCGGTTAGCAGACATTTTTCGTTCCAGGACAAAAATCATTTCATTCGTGCTGATAGCACTGACAGCGGTCATCAGCCATACGTATATTGCCCGTTACGCAAAAGCCGGTCCTGAGATAGTTACCTGGGATTGGAACGCTGATGCACCTTTAGAGGCGCAGGCAAAAGTTAATAAAAAGGAACTTTATCTTTCTTCATCCAGCAAAGCGAGAAGTATAAGTATTTATCAGAATATTAAGTCTTTTGAAAAATGCACATTATATAAGTTTTCCGCTGAAATGAAGTATGAAAATGTGCAGCAGGGAATTCAGCCATGGAATGGTGCCAGGTTGATTATGACTCAATATATCAATGAAAAGCCGCGATGGAATTTAATGCACACATTGGCTCTATTTGTTGATACTGGAGATTGGGAAAGTCATTGCAAATATTTCTTTGTTGAACCGGATACTGAAAAGATCCAGATAAGGGCACAATTGAGCAATTGCACGGGATCTTTCTGGGTGAAAAACATTCATCTTAATTCCGTAATCCAAACAAAGACTTACACCTGCCTGAAAATTGGGATAACAAGTCTTTGGAGTTTATACTTTGGATTATTACTCGGTTCCTGGATGATTGTATCCGGCCAGGGTATCCTTAAAGCATTTGTGATCTTAAGCTTTGCGGCAATTATTTTCGGTACTATTATTGCCGGTGATATGAAAACCCAGGTTTCAGATGTTTTTTCCGGCCAGATCATGGCCCCTGAAACAAGTGAAATTAAAAAAAAGCAAATCAATATAGATGTAGATATCGATATATTTAATCTTGGCCATTTTTTTCTATTTTTGCTATTCAGCGGGATTCTTACGCTGCTGCTTGCAAATCAACCGATGAAAATCGTTCTCATCAACATGCTGCTGCTCGCAGGCAGCACTGAGATAGCTCAACTTTACATTGATGGGAGATCCCCGCTGTTTTCCGATTTTTTAATAGACATTGCCGGCGGGCTTACAGGAGTTGGCCTGGTGAAACTGTATGAAATGAAAAAATCAAAACTCCTTTTGGAAAAAACAGCAGGAGAAATGAAAGGGTTATGAATCCATAAAAGAAAAGGATCGTCCATGAAAATATTGGTGACAGGCGGTGCAGGCTACATTGGCAGCCATACATGCGTGGAATTGCTGGATGCAGGTTATGAAATAGTTATTGTTGACAATTTGTCCAATAGTTCGGAAGAAGTCATAAAAAGAATAAAAGAAATCACCCGGAAAGACTTTATTTTTTTAAATGCAGATCTTCGTGACCGGCACCAACTCAGTACGATTTTCAAGGATCATAAAATAGATGCAGTCATTCATTTTGCCGGTTTGAAAGCGGTTGGTGAATCAGTCGAATTGCCGCTGAAGTATTACCAAAATAATATTGAAGGGACATTATCCCTTTTGGATACAATGAATCATGCCAATGTCAAAACCATAGTCTTCTCATCGTCAGCAACGGTTTACGGAAACCCTGAAACCCTTCCCATTAAAGAGGATTTTCCCCTTTTTGTGACCAATCCCTATGGAAGAACCAAGCTGATGATCGAAGAAATCTTAAAAGACCTGTACCAGTCGGATAATTCCTGGGATATTGCCTTGCTCAGATATTTCAACCCGGTGGGTGCCCACAAAAGCGGTGAAATTGGAGAAAATCCTTTGGGGCTTCCCAACAATTTAATGCCATATATCTGCAAAGTGGCCGCCAATGAACTCTCCCATCTCAATATTTTCGGTAGCGATTACGACACACCGGACGGCACCGGGGTCAGGGATTATATTCATGTGGTTGATCTGGCCCTGGGCCATATTAAAATCTTACCAAAACTTTTTGATAATTCTGGCTTGGTCATATATAATATCGGCACGGGAAAAGGATATTCAGTATTGGAGATGGTAAAAGGTTTTGAAAAAATCTCCGGGGCAAAGATCCCTTATAAAATCGTTGGCCGCCGGCCAGGGGATATTGCCAGTTGTTATGCAGACCCTTCAAAGGCCAACGCAGAACTTGACTGGAAAGCTGTAAAAACTTTGTATGACATGTGCCAGGACACCTGGCACTGGCTGCAAAAAAACCCAAAAGGGTACAATCAAAAGAAATCATCCGATTAGATGAAAACCTTAAGGGAAGCGAATATTAATATCATAAGAATTAAAAGAAAATGAATACTGACGACAATTCAATTATCATCGACTTTCAAAAAGCAGTGGATATCCTCATAACATCCTTCTCTTTTATTGCTGCATATTTCATCAAACGCAACTTCCTGCCGGAAGCTTATAGAGAGTTATCCATAGGACCTAATTACTATATCATTCTCTTGATGATCATTATCAGCTGGTTTATTTCATTTAAGCTGGCAGACATGTATATCTCCTACCAAAAGTCCTCATTGTGGAATTTTTTCACCCGGATTCTCAAGGCCAATTTTATCGGAATGCTTTTATTGACCATTGCTTTGTATATTATTCATATCACAGATATCAGCCGGCTTTTACTGGGAATCTTTTTGATCTTAAATATCCTCTTGTTATTGTTGTTCAAAACGGCAACCTATCTGTTTGTGAAAAGTCTGAATGAGCAAGGTCTCAGCACCATAAACATACTGATCATCGGCAGTGGAGAAAGGGCAAGAGATGTGATCCAGGCCATTAATAATGATAATAATTCCAGCTTTAGGATTGTTGCCTGCCTCGATATAGATCCCAAAAATGTGGGGCATATAATATTTGATCAATTCAAAATAGTGGGAACCATTGATGACCTTGAACAATACCTGAAAGATTATATTGTAGATGAAATCATCTTCACGGTTTCCTTAAATGAAATTCAAAATCCGGACCAGTACTTTTTACTGGCCAAAAATGTTGGTGTTAAGATCAGGATGGTACCGGATTGGCAACTGCATTACCTGATGTATCAACCAGGAGTCTCAAAAGTCAAATTTGAAAATTTTTTGGGAGTATATGCCATCAGCCTGCAATCCACACCCCACAATGAAGGAATGGTATTCTTAAAAAGCCTTGGGGATTATATTGCAGGCTGCTTTTTCTTGTTGATATCGCTGCCGCTATTTCTATTCTTTACTCTTGCCATAAAAACCTCTTCCAAGGGACCCGCCTTCTACAAGCAGGAGCGGCTTGGTCTGAATGGAAGACGGTTTATGGTATATAAATTTAGAACCATGGTAATCGATGCCGAAGAATTGCAAAAAGATCTCATGGATATGAATGAAGCAGATGGCCCGGCATTTAAAATTAAAAAAGATCCCAGGATTATTCCCTGGGTTGGTACATTTTTAAGAAAAACAAATCTTGATGAGCTGCCCCAGCTCATCAATGTTTTAAAAGGGGAAATGAGCATTGTGGGCCCCAGGCCCCCTATTCCGACAGAGGTGGATGAATATTCCATCTGGATGAGAAGAAGATTGTCTTTAAAACCGGGTTTAACCTGTTATTGGCAAATCGCACCCAATAGAAATGAACTGAGCTTTGATGACTGGATGAAGCTTGATCTTGAATATATTGATACTTGGTCCTTTTTTACGGACGTTAAAATCATTCTGCAAACCATTTTTACTGTTTTAAAGGGTTCCGGCAGATAATAAACCTTTAAGTCCTATCCCATAATGGCTAACTATACCCGATATTATAATCTTGCCGGAATTAATATTCAGGTCAATTCTGAACTGCCGCTTAATAACAAAACTTTTCACACGAAATTCTCCGATTTTGCCGGGAAAATGCCAGTTCAGGACCAACTGAAACTAAATCATCACTTCAATTTCGATCAAGTGAATCAACAAAATTGGGGGAAAAAAATATATGATCAGATTCCGTGGATAATCTATAAAAAAAATGATGCGTTTGTATATCACTTAATCTCCCGCAAAAACAAAAACAGAAAAGATACGCTCCTCATTGCATTCATTGATAACGAGCACACCATTGCCGATATTTTCTGGAGCCCGGAATATAAAAACCATTATCTGGAAGGAAACTTGGACTCTTTAACTGGGTTTCCAAGTGATCAGGTGCTATTGGCAAACTTACTGGCATTTAAACAGGGCTGCTTTTTCCATGCAAACGGCGTGTTATTTAACAAGCAGGGGTTATTATTCATGGGACAGTCAGGATATGGCAAAAGTACCATTGCAAAGATGTTCAATACCCCTGGCGGAAACATTCTTTGTGACGACCGTATAATTGTTCGAA
>JAAEMC010000596.1 GCA_024225895.1 Desulfobacteraceae bacterium
TCCAGAATACAAGTCTTTCACTATCTGCAATAAACAAAGATCCAAATTGTTCTGTGCTCATAAACCCCAAAAAAATCATCTCAACACAAACAACAGGGTCTTTCCATTGAGCTTCAAAACTGTCATTCATTGAAGCTTTTTTATCTGGATTCTTTATACCTACCATCATCCATTCAAACCCGGTTCCTACCCAAAGGGAGGTCTCTTTAAATACATTTGTAAATGCTTTTAATATGGATTTAGTTTCTTCGGGTTTTAACTGGTATACCGGAAGCCAATAGGTCATAATCCCTCCATCGGATAATCTATTATAGGCCAACTGAAAATACTCCTGGCTATAAAGATTTACTACTCCGCTATTCTTAGGTGGAGGGGGCTCTGCTGTGATTAAATCATATTGTTTTTCATTGGTGAGCAGAAAAAATCGTCCATCTTCAATATGAATATTTACTCTGGGATCATTCACTGGATTTTCTTTTGGATCTGGATAAACGATGCTGCCCATCTCTATCACATCTTTGGAGGTGTCCACAATGTCTATGCTTTTAAGCTTTTTACTGTCTGTCATTGCTTTGGCTGTTGACCCGCATCCATAACAAATTAATAATGCTTTTTGGGGATTTGGATGGATTGCCATGGGCCAATATACATAGAGCTTCATATACCGTTTGCTGTATTTATTAGTTCCTGACATGGAATAAGAATTTGTAATCAAACGATAATAATCCGGCTGTTTAAGTAGATCGTATCTCAAATATTGGATGGTTTCAGTCATCCCTTCCCGAAAAGCCACTCGTTTTTCATCACTGTCTCTCAGAGATGGTGGAATGGAAACATCAAGGTATTGACTTACCATAATATTAAAAGGGAAAATCGCCAAAGAAATTAAGAATGTAGCTGCAAAGGCAATATTTGCAAACCGATGTTGTTTTTTTAAGAACAATAAAAACCCTGTCATCCCATACATGCACGATAAAATCAAATAAGACTTCTCCAATCCCATGACAGGAATTAGTAACAAGCCGGCAACAAGAGAACCTGTCATACCACCAATGGTGTTTGCGAAAGTGAGCAGACCAGTTGTTTTTGTTTCTCCTATGATTTTAATGTGTAATGCTCTACCCAGCATAGTAAAAATGATACCGGAAACAAAGGATATGGGAAACATCAATATCAGGGAGGCGATCACAATATTGGGATATTTTGAAAGATTTTCCAGCCACTTGATCACCTGACTGAAATTTGTATAAAGAATAATGATTAACAAGGCATTGGTAAAAAAGACTTCCGGTAAGAAGTGGTGGACATCCTTTTTTATTGTAAATAACCTTGACGCACAAATCCCGCCAAGGCTTATTCCGCCCAAAACCACCGCCAGCATGACGGCAAAATTATAAGAATTTGGGTCCCAAAACAGAATCATAAACCGGAACCAGATCACTTCCAGGGCAAGGAGTATAAAACCTGATAAAAATCCGGCGATAAGAATCCGTCCGGACTCAAATGAAATATGAAAGCGAATGGGCTTTGGTTCTGAAATAGTTTGAGCAGGATAGCTTTGTGTAAACCTTTTTGAAAGCCATAAGGCTGTAAAGGCTGCAATCAGGTTGAAAAATGCTGCTGCCATACCGGCACCGCGGATACCAAACCACTTTATTAAGTAGAGTTCACTGACCATGACACCTGCTACGGCACCTAAAGTATTCCAGCCGTATAAAAGACCTAAAACACGGCCGAAGTTCGGATTTTCCTTATAAAGGGCTTTCACAAGCAATGGCAGGGTCATTCCCATGGCAGTGGCAGGGATGATCATCAGTCCCATGGCAATGGCTGCTCTTGTTGCGTTGAGTAAAAGAGGATGATCGATAATGACACGGAATAACGGGACAAATATTTTTGTCAGATAAGGAAAGGCAAGGACAAGTCCCAACCCGGTAATGGCGATGACAATTTCAAGCAGGGCATAAAAATGAATAGGGGATTTTATTTTGTAGCCCTTGATAGTGACAAGCAAATTACCTAAGGCAAGTCCTGCCATAAAGCTTGATAAAACAATGGAAGTCGCCCAGACACTGTTCCCGAATGTCAGACCGGAAAGCTGGAACCACAGGGATTCAAAAATAAGGGCAGAAGCACCGGAAAGAAAAAAAACCGCGCAAAGTATCGTAGTCATGGATAGCCGCCTAATTTTCAGGGATTATAAGTGTGTTTTTTTGTTCGAATTATGGTCAAGGTTCACTCTATGATTTAGGAACCATCATAAACCAGGACCTGGTTTCGTCCGTTCTCTTTTGCCTTATACACTGCGATGTCGGCGCGTTCAAAGATCTCCTGATGATTTTTATCACCTTTTTGGGCTTGGGTGACACCGATACTCACAGTCACCCGCACTGTCTCTTTTTTATAAAGAAATTCGATTTTCTCAATTGTTTTCCGAATTTTTTCTGCAGCCTTCCTGGCACCATCAGCATCTGTTTCAGGCATAATCACGACAAATTCCTCACCGCCATAGCGGGCCAGCATATCGTTTTTGCGCAACAACGGGATACTTCTTTTGATAATCTCCTGGAGACATCGGTCGCCAACGGCATGGCCATAAGTATCATTGATTCTTTTAAATTTATCGGCATCCAGCAGCAGCAGGGAGAACATGGAACCATAGCGGGTAAAACGGGTCATTTCATCGTCAATCTTTTTATCATATGCCCTTCTGTTAAAGGCACCTGTAAGCTGATCAAGATTCAATTTCTTTTCAAGCTCTTCTGAGTATTGTGTAGCCTCATCAAGCTCCTGTTTGAGTTTGGCGAATCCGGATTGAAAATTGTTCCGGTTTTGTTTGGCGATTTTTTTTATGGCATCATCCTTGGCCTTCTTTTTTTGAAGCGCATTTTCAATGGATGTCAGGCGCTGGGATATTTGCACTTTTAAGTCGTCCAGGCTTGCTGCAACGTTGGTGCTCTCTTTTATTCCGCCCATTTCAGTATCCAGTACGGATTCAAATCCCTGGTTTATTTCAAAGACAGAATCAGTTTGCTCAAAACTATCGGAAAATTTGGATTCAATTTCCAGAATTTTTCCCATGATCTCCCGGATAAATTTATTTACCTTTTCCCGGTCAACATTGGTATCCGAGATATAGGCGAAAATCAGTTGAAAGATACTTTCCCTTAGCTCACTGATATCAGTGGTATCTGCTGCATTTATGATTCTTTTTGAAATATTGTTCAGTTTGGTTTTATATTTGTCATCCAAAGTAGAGCGAAGCGTGTTCACAACTTCATGATATTGATGTTTGAAATCATCCACAAAATTGGTTGTTGTGTCTTTTACAAAAGAAGAGAATAAACCCTTTTTCTTTTTTATGGGAACAGGACCGATGTCCTCTTTGAGCATGGCATTTTTCAATTGTTCGAAAATATATTCGATTTTACCGGGAGAAGCCCCTTTTTTTAGAGCAACACTAAGATCTTTGCAGGATTTTGAAAACGAGGTGCCGCCTGTTGCAAAGGTATCTATAATCAGAGGAAAATATTTTTTATACAGCCTGTCTGTCTTTTCAAATCGTTCTTCAACCCCATCCAGTTCTTTTAGCAGTGTATCTCTCTGGGATTGCAGTTTTTTTATCTGCTTTTCCAAATCAGCTGTATTATCGGATTTTGATTGGACCATGGATTTACTTCCTTTGTTTAGGTTTGATATCCGGATTAATTCTATCCATAGATGAAAGTAAAGTAAAGGCTCATGTTGTGTTCTTTGCTCCAACCCGAATATTTCCCACGATATCCGGGATAATATCAGGCCGGCTTAAGCTTTACGGCAATATATCCGTCCATCATCAGGTGAATAATATGATGTATAACGCAAACCAGCAGAGCAGATCCGTACTCCGGGAAATAAGTTACCTGGATCATTACAGATAAAGGCAGGGTTTTTTGTGATCCCATGAAAATAACGCTTTCGTATTTTCCCTGGCTGATTTTAAAGACTTTTGCAAGTGAATAGGAGCAACCAAGTAAAATCCCATGAAAAACAAAAGAAAAAAATACAATAATTAAAACTGACATCCCATTTCCGGTGATAAATGCTCTTGCACCGGCCAAAGACAAGAAAACAATACAAAATATCAATAATTGATTGGCTGTCTGAAGTATTTTTTTATGGTGATTTTTAATTTGGAAAATCAACTTTTTCAGCACCATGCCAACCAGCAGAGGGAGCAGGACAAGAAAAAATAATTTTATCACAATGGCGGTTCTATCAATTGAAAGCTCTCTTTCCTGCTGCAAAAATAACAGGAGAAAAGAAAGCATGACAGGTATGGATACAACAGATGCAAAATTAGAGATAATTGTCACAAAAAGGGCATGGGCCATATTACCGCCGGCTCTTCCTGTCATCACAACCCCGCTGGACAAAGTGGTGGGCATCACCGAAACAATGAAAAAGCCTATTATGATGCTGGTATCCAGGGGCAGAAAGCTTAAAAGAAGCGCTGCAAAAGGAGAGATAAGCAAAATAACCAGTAGAGCCGCAAAGGTGGATTTTATATCCTTTATCCCGTCTTTTATCTGATCGGTTTCAATGATCAAACCAGAAGAAACAAAGATCAAAAAAATCATTACACTGGGCCCGTGATTATTTTTCAAGAAA
>JAAEMC010000597.1 GCA_024225895.1 Desulfobacteraceae bacterium
AAAAACATCATTTTTATACCTATAAAGGCCGCCATGGCCACAATTGGGGAGTTGCAACCGACGTGTCGCACAAAACAGCCATTACCATTGTGGTTCCCATGCGCGTTGAAATGCTGAAAAGTGCCCCCACAAGCTCTGTAATCCAGGAATCTGCGCAAAAATATGTGGAAGCAGCCAAAATATCCAATATTCTGGCCGGGTATATCCGAAGTTTCGGATATAATGCCAGGGCGCATAATGATGCTAATTATGATGTGTTGTGCGTTCCCATTGCCGTGGAAACAGGTCTTGGGGAATTGGGCCGCATGGGGATCCTCATGCACAGAACTTATGGGCCCTGTGTGAGGCTGGCCACGGTAACAACAGATCTTGAACTGCCGGATTCCGGGCAAGGGCCATCCCTTTTCATGGAAAACTTTTGCACTATCTGTAAAAAATGTGCCGACAACTGCCCTTCAGGCGCTATAACAGACGGAGATGAGCCTGAAACCAGAAATTTCAAACACTGGTCCATTGCCCAGGAAAAATGCTTTTCATACTGGAAAACCGTGGGATCGGACTGCGGCCTTTGCATATCGGTGTGCCCTTATACCAAGCCCAACACTCTTTTTCACAAATTTGTCCGTATGTACATTTCAAGGAACCACCTCAACCAGAAGATCGCTCTTTTAATGGATGATCTTCTATATTCAAGAAAAAAATCGCTTCCCAAAAACAATCCAGGCCAAATTTTAAAATATTAGCAGTTATTGAAAACAACGCCGCCCGCTTTATTAGGTTGCCTGCACACATAAGAGGTCTACTGATATTTTTATAGATCTTAAAAGAACTCAGCAATTAAAAACGCTCCATTGTGAGTTATAGCGATTGCACTCATGCAAGGGATCACCCATTATAGGCCATTGGATAGAGCACTTGAAGTATTTACCGTGATTCTACCGTGATTCTACCGTGATTCTATATTGAAATCAGCATCGTTTAACGATATAATCATAGGAACTTTTACATCTTAAATGATATGGTTCTTTACGAAATCAAATAGATATCAATTGGATATAACCACGACACTTTTTTAAGGACATTGTCCATGAAATTCATACATGTTATTCTTGCCGCAATGGCTATTTTCATATTTTCAAACCATGCTTTTTCGCAAGAACTTGTTTCACCTTTCGTGGAATTTGAGTATCAGGAAAAAATAATATCCGTTACAGCCAGAGAAATAAATAAGAATTCCTTTGTCTACAATGAAGGGGCAAAAAAAAAGATTTCAATTACAACCCTTGACTGGGCTCCCTATATTGCCCAAGAAATGTGCGGTCAGGGATGGGTTCAGCAATTTACCATCGCCCTTTTAGCCAGCAAGGGATATGAGATCACATCAAAATTCCTACCATGGGCCCGGACCATCCATGAAGCAGAGACTGGAAATGCCGCTATTCTCTATCCGGAATATTATATTGAGTCGGCAGCCCAGTCGGATGTCGTCCCTGGAACAAAAAGATTAGACCATCTATCCCTATCAAAAAAATTCCCCGGTGGTCCCATTGCTTTTTTGAAAAGAAAAGGAGAACAAGATAATTACACCGGAAGTTTTCTGAGCCTTAAAGGTGAAAAAATCGGCGTGGTCAGGGGCTATCAAAACACCCCGGAATTTGATAAATTTATGGATGAAGGCCTTTTTAAAATCAGCAAGGCAGTGGATGATCTGATGAATGTAGTCAAGCTGGAAAAAAAGAGAGTCAATCTCATCATCGGTGATCCGGCCGTGATTTTTTACAACCTATCAAACTCATCTTTTGCCGAAGAAAGAAAAAATAAAATATTAAATTCTATTGAAGTGGTTCAACCGGTTATTCAGTACAATTATCTTTATTTCGCGGTTTCAAAAAAATATCCTGGCTGGCAGGGGATTCTGGCAGACATTAATCAGGCTATCCAAGAGTTTGAAGAATCCGGCCTGATGCATGATATTATTAAAAAAACCAATGCCAGATGCCGCCTGAATATGGATGAAAGTTTAAAGCCTTATTCAGGCGCTTATAAATAATGTCGATTAACCCTCACTTCAATTTTAAATAGAGGCAATTAGATTCTGCGTTGAATAAGGTGGGACATCCGGACGCCGGCCTCATAAAAAAGACCTCTCAGCCGCCTGAAGAAGTTGGTAATGCAAGGCGCGAACAGCTTTTAAAACATCTCAAGCGGATACAGGCGAAATTGTTAGGTTTGTCAGCCTAATGAAGATTATTTTTATAATTGGCAAAATAATTTTTTGAACAACCAAATAGCGCATGGCTCATAACTTTAAAGGCTTAAGTCAAATGTCTCAATTTGGCTTGAACAAAATATATTTATGACATTTGGTTTAAGATACCCTTTTAAGGTTCCAGCATTACTTTGACATCCAGGGCCAGCCATTCTTCATCACAAAATACGATGGGATTGATATCCAACTGGCTTAATTTATCCCCCATCTTGTCGGCAAGCTGAGAGACAGCAGAAACAGTTTTAGCCAATTTTTCTTTGTCTAAAGTCAAGCCTCTAAAATTGTCAAAAACAGGTGAAAGCGCCAGTTCTTCAATCATATCACCGGCATCTGCAACCGAGCAGGGCGCCAATCGAAAAGCCGTATCCTTGTAGATTTCGGTAAACACACCACCGGCCCCCACCATGACCGCATGTCCCAGGGCTGAATCTTTGATAATGCCAATAATGAACTCCGGCCCTGTAAAACTGCTCTGGTGTTCCACAAGGATATTTTCTTTGGGAAACCTTTTTTGCATTAAATTCCGGTCATCTGCCACTGTATCCGGACCGGAATTTAGTATCACACCCTGCAACTCGGTTTTATGAAGTATTGTTGATGAGCAGACTTTTAGCACATAAGGCGGATCAATCGATGTTTTCTCAAAAGCCGACCCAGGGGAGAGCCGTTCTCCTTCGGGTACACCAATACCGAATAATCTGACCAGCTGCTTGGATTCGTATTCATCTGGATTGTTCTTGTTTTCAAGGCTGTCCACCCAATTTTGAATTTTGTTTTTCACGCTTATTCCTCCTGCCCGAGCCTTTTTAGAATTCGGGCCCTTTCCACCAAAAAGCGGGCAGCTCTTACAGTCCGGCCCACCGAAGGATATCCCACAACACCGGCAAAATATAAATTTTTAATAAAATTGTCTGTAAAAGGTCCGTATTTTGTGAAAACAATCACTGGTTTATCAGATGAGTTGGTTTTTTCAGCAATAATATCAATTAAATTCTCTGAAATCCCGGGCGGTGCAAAAAAAGCAATACATATAACAATATCCACTCCGTCATCTGCGATCAAGGCATCAAGGCTTTGGGAAAACATCCTGTCATCTGCGCTGGCGGTGATATCTACGGGATTTTCACAAGCCGTAAAATCAAAGGTGGCCTCTTTGATCTTCTGTTTGGTTGCATCTGCTAACTTTGCCATTTTCAAGGGCGCACGATTCTCATCTTTTTCAATGAAGTCCGTGCACATGACCCCATACCCGCCGGCGGCCGTTAAAACCGCCACACGGTTTCCCGGGGCTTGTTTGAGCATGGATAATACTTTTGTGGCATCACAAAATTCTTCATCATCATACACCCGCTGGATGCCAAATTGTTTTAGAGCACCACTTATTACATTATCTGATCCTGCTAGCTTGCCGGTATGGGAACTTACCGCTGAGACTGCGGTCTCGGTCATTCCGGCCTTCAGGACCACCACCGGTTTTTTTAAGGTCGTCTTTTTTGCGGCATCAAGAAATTCCCTTCCCCGTTCGATGTTCTCCAAATAAAATCCCAAACAATTGGTTTTTTTATCCTGATCAAAATATTTTAAAAAATCGATTTCATCCAAATCACATTTATTGCCAAGCCCCACAAAAGCGCGCATGCCGTATCCGGTATTGGATGCATAGCCCAAGGCCTCTACCCCCACGGAGCCACTTTGAACAATGCAGGCTACCTTTCCTTTCCTGTCCAGGGCCTTGTCACCATGCTCCACAAAAATGGTATCAATATTCTCGTCCGGTAAAAATATTCCCAGGGAATTAGGCCCAAGAATTCTGATATTGTATTTTCGGGTAAGATTTTTAAGCTTTTGCTCCAGCTTTCTACCCTCTTCTCCAACTTCTCCAAAGCCACCGGCCACAATGATGTGATTGGGAATCCCTTTTTTTGCGCATTCTTCTACTGCGTTCACCGCTGCTGCAGCAGATATCGTAATCACAGCCAGGTCAATATCTTGTGGCAGGGAGCCGATATCCGCAAGCACCTTGTGGCCCTCAATAACGATCTCCTTGGGATTTACCGGATATAACCTGCGCCTGGATCCCATTAACCGTCTGAAAACAATTTCCCCAACCTTGCCCTTGGACTTGGAAGCACCGATAACTGCAATTTTCTGGGGATTTAAAAGTTGTTGCAATGATGAAAGCGTATCCATAATCTTTGCCTTCTCCTTTAAAAAGTTGATCCATTTTTAGTATCCTTAAGGCCTATAGTCAAGTTAAAATCACATTGTAGCTGTCCAAAGAAAATGGTTTGAAAACTGGGATTAAATAAAGGTATAACGGTTCGGTCGGACAAACCTAAAAAAAAGAGGCCCACATGCGCATATATGCTGTTGCAGATCTCCATGGCAAACCCCAATCCCTTGAAAGAGTAGACTCTTTCATCAAAGAGACTCAACCGGATATCCTGATCATTGCCGGTGATGCAACCCATTTTTTCAACTATAAACCTACAATTGAGTGGATGGATAAAGTATCGGCAAAGGTATTGGCAATCACAGGGAATACGGACTTGAAGCAGGCCCGGCATCAGATAAAAGATAAAAATATGCTGATGGATAACACCCCGTTCACAAAAGACGGTATTACCTTTATTGGTGTCAGCGGTACGATTCCCCTGCCTTTTTTGTCACGAATTGGTTTTAATGAAACCTCCCGGCTCGCTCCCCTTGAAGCGAAGATTACGCCTAAAACGATTCTTGTGGCACACCCCCCGCCAAGGGGAACCTGTGACCGGGTGATGAACCGCTTTCATGCCGGCAGCAGCAATTTAAAGGCATTTGTTAAAAAACATCAGCCCATGATGGTCTTGTGCGGACATATCCATGAGCAAGCAGGCTTTGAATATATCAATCATACGCTGGTGGTCAATTGTGCAGTCACTCCGTCATCCAGTGGCGCTTTGATTGATATTTTATCTGACCAGCCCCTGAAGGTAAAAATGCTGGGTCCGCATTGATCAGGGCAATCGCATGTAACTTTTCCACATTAATGATTTCAAGCTGTTACGATTTCAAGGTAAACGCAACAAAAGTTTTTACTTTGCATAAGTTCCGTAAAGCATTTGTATATAAAAAGATAAAAAATCATGCCGAGTTTACATACGTTTACCCTGCCGCATTGATCCAAATCTATTGTAAACCATAAATTTTAGTGGTAGTAAGTGTTGCAAATTGACTGAAAGGAAACCCAATATGTGTGAATCAAATGTATATCTAAAAAAAGATGAGACAGAAACACTCATCATGGAAAATGTGGCAGCCGTCACCCCGATCAACAATGACACATTTCTTTTAAAAGGTCTTTTAGGGGAGCAGATGGAAATAAAAGCAATCATTGAAGATATCAATCTTATGGGGCACAAGATAACGTTAAAAGCCTTGTAATGGAACAATTCAAAACTTATCTTGACGCGATATCCAACGCCAACGGCCTGCAGGTTAAAAACAATTCTGGCTGGCTTTTTTATCCGGGGATGCTTTTTGGCAGTTCCCAAAAATGGTGGGATGATTTCGGCACCCGGACATCCTGCCATGAAGGTATTGATATCTTGTTTTATCAAACATTTTCAAATCAGATCCAGCACCTGGATGAAACAACAAAAATACCAGCCATGGAAGATGGCAGCATTTTAAACATCTGTGATGATCTTATTGCCCAAACCATTGTTATACAAAGCCCTTTAAACATATCTTCAGCATATAAAACAGTCATGGTCTACAGCCACATCATCATCTTCTTCTTCC
>JAAEMC010000598.1 GCA_024225895.1 Desulfobacteraceae bacterium
AGTTTCAAGTTTCAAGTTTCAAGTTTCAAGTTTCAAATTTCAAATTTCAAGTTTCAAATCAAAAGTCGCACCATTTTTTGTGAAGATGTTTTATCATAATCTGGTAATCGTAGTAATTCCCATCTTCATCCATAACATAGTCCCTGAGAACACCCTCTTTGATAAAATCCATACTTCGGAATGCCTCAATAGTGCGATCTTCGATTCCTGCCACAAAATCAGCGCGAATTCTCTCCAGGCCCATTTCCATAGCACGTTTGGTAAGGTCAAAAACCATCCAGGTTCCCAACTGTTTTCCCCTGTATTCAGGCCCTACCATAATTCTCAGACGCCCGACATGTTTTCTGCTTCCATACGGGCGCAAAAGCAGGCCCGCATGACCTGCAACACACCCTTCGCTGGTGGCCAATATGGAGAAAGCCTTTCCCATATCCTGGTTGTCAATCCATTTTTTTATAACAGCAGGATCACTGGGGTCTTCCTTCAGGAACCATCGGAATGAAAGCTTAAGCTCCTGGTAAAACAGGACAAGTTTTTCAAGGTCATCATGCTCTACCATTCTTAATATTACTTCTTTGCCATCTTTTAAGACAACTTCTTTAGGATACCTTTTCTGTGGCATACACTATCCTTTCAGAGATATAAAGATCATCATCCTTAATTTCGCTTCATATTTTAAATATGATTATACAGGATAGCAGTTTTATTTGCAAATTCTTTTCAAAACCGCAGTGTGCCAAATGTAAGATAAAGTTTGCAATCAATTGAAAATAAACATGATTTTTTTTTGGCATCAGAA
>JAAEMC010000599.1 GCA_024225895.1 Desulfobacteraceae bacterium
CCCAATCCTAAATATAGTGGCTATAGGATTTAAGTGTATAGCCCCGTAACGCTTTTTCCCACCCTGTTTAAAAGGAGAAGAATAATGAAAAAGAATATTCTGTTGGTGCTGATATCATTGTTGTTGATAGGTTCTGGACAAGTGATAGCCAAAAGTCTGAGAGTGGTTAATTTTGGAGCGGATATTCCGGGTATCACTTCCTTGGACCAAAGTTTTGATCCGGATTCCTATTCAGTGATCACTCAAATTTTCGACAGTCTGATCCATATTGATTTAGAAGGCAAATTGATACCGGGGCTGGCAACTTCATGGGAACTTGTTGATGACCAGGCATATGAATTTGAATTGAGGGAAAATGTTAAATTCCATAATGGCGAGCCATTTACGGGTGAATGTGTGAAATATACCTATGAAGCAGTTGTGAACCCTGAAACAAAGGCTGGAAATGCATGGATCCTGAATTCTATTAAAAATGTTGAAGTCCTTTCAAAGTATCGGATTCGAATTAATTTAAACCATCCGGATGGTATGTTTCTTTATCGCTTATCCATGTTTGGTTCCATAGTGCCGGTGAAATATATTCAGGAAAAAGGACTGGCAAATTTTCTGAAAAGTCCTGTGGGCACCGGCCCGTTCAAATTTGTAAATTGGGAAAAGGGAAAAGAGATTGTATTAAAAAAGAATCCGGATTATTGGCAGAACGGGATTCCGGTATATGAGGAACTAATTTTTAAAATCATCCCAGAAGAGAACTGGGTAAGTGCTTTAAAGAATGATCAAGTGGATGTCATTACCAACCTGCACCCTGAATTGATGAGAGAAATCAATGATGATGGCCGGTTTAAAACCGTGCAGAAATTGGTTTTGCAAGGCTATTGGGTTATGCTTAAAAATCAGGGACCCCTGGCAGACATTAATGTTAGGAAGGCGTTGAATCATGCAGTAGATAAGAATAAACTGATCAAAGTCCAGAATGGAAATTTGGGCATTCCCATGGTCTCCCTTGGCATGATGGATGAAATCGGGAGCAACAGAAGCTTGAAACCCTATGGTTACAGCCCTGTTATTTCAGAAGTTCTTCTAGAAAAAGCCGGACAAAAAGACGGATTTAAGCTTAAGGCAATCACGGTCAAACAGGCGGAAAAGTTATCCATATCCATAAAAGAAGATTTAAAAAAGATAGGCGTGGATCTGGAACTTGAAGTGGTATCCCGGCCTGAATGGGCAAAACGGGTGATAGGAGGCAAAATGGCAAATCAGATGTATGATGGAGATATGGCCATCAACCTGGTGGACAACCCCATTGTGAATCTTGCGTTCCATGCCGGGTTATTTCTTGCTTCAGGCAGCCCATGGTCTTTAATGAATGATCCTGTATTTGATGAAAAGTTTCAGCAAGCCTTGTTTCAGGCAGAGCATAAATCACACCTGGTTGCTCTGGGACAGCTTGATGAATATATCCATGATCAGGCAATGATGCTTTTTACATTTCAACCCCAACGTGTTTTTGCTATGAAAAAGGATGTAATGCTTCCGGGCATAGGTCTTAACGGACATGTGGATTATTATGTTTTTTCCCATGCCAGGTAGCAAAAAAGAATAGAGGCAATTTTTTGAACAATCAAGGCCTGTGCAGGGATTAATTCCGGTGCAGGCCTTTTCCCATTATTTTATCTGAAGATCAATGTTACGATTCAATACACACAATGCAG
>JAAEMC010000600.1 GCA_024225895.1 Desulfobacteraceae bacterium
TAATATTTTCTTTGGTAATGCCGGCGCCGGTATGACGCTCGCACACCAGACCCAGCCTTTCATCAAGTCCCAGATCATCCAACAGTTTTCTTCCTAAAAAGCCATGACACAGGTAGGGAGAATCCCCCATACAGCCAATGGAGGAAGCATCGGTCATAAAAATACCTATATCATGGAGCATGGCTGCTTCTTCAATAAAGGCCATGTCAGGGTTTAAGTCAGAAAGACGGTCGGCAAGTTCAAGGCTTTTGCGCGCCACAAAGCGGCTGTGTTCAATCAGGATAGTGTATGCTGTTGAACCATACTCGTAATACTGGTTTATGATGGTTTCAAAAATCATTTTCTTTTATCCTGTGATAATAGCACGCTTTCGATGAAAGGATCAATATCACCATCCAATACTTTGTCTACATTGCCGATTTCAAGGTCTGTTCTGTGATCTTTAACCATTCTGTATGGGTGCAGCACATAAGACCTAATCTGGCTTCCCCAGGCAATATCATCCTTGCCATCATGCAGCGACTGCATCTTTTGATCCTGCTTTTGTTTTTCAAGTTGATAAAGTCTTGATTTGAGCACTTTAAATGCAATTTCCTTGTTCCGGTGTTGGGAGGGTTCCTGCTGGCATTGCACCACTACACCCGTGGGAAGATGGGTAATTCTGACTGCACTGCTGGTCTTGTTGACATGCTGCCCACCGGCACCGCTGGCCCTGTAAACATCAATTCTTAAGTCACCTTCATCCACTTCAATATTAATCTCGTCCTTGATTTCAGGATATACAAAGACCGATGCAAAAGAGGTGTGTCTTTTGCCGCTGGCATTAAATGGGGAAATGCGAACCAGTCTATGAACACCGGATTCAACCTTGGCAAACCCGAAGCAGTTCACTCCGGATACCCGGAAGGTTACGCCTTTTATCCCTGCCTCGTCCCCGGCCTGGTGATCAATAACCTGCATCTTATATCCCTTTTTATCCACCCACCTGGAATACATCCTGAACAGTATCTCTGCCCAGTCCTGGGAATCGGTACCACCGGCGCCGGCATTTATGGAGATCAAGGCATTTTTGGCATCATCTTCACCATCCAAAGTGATGTCAATGGAAAATTTCTGGATTTTTATTTCAAGATCAGCAAGCAGGCGGCCCACTTCATCTTCACTTTCCTTGTCAGATTCCTCCCGGGCAAGTTCAAGCAATACATCTGCGTCTTCAATATCTTTGAAAATATTTTCCCAGGTTTCAATGAGATTCGAAATAATGGTTCGTTCTTTTAAAAGGCGGGTGGCAGTTTCTGCATCATCCCAGAAATCTTCCTTGGCAATAATGTGTTCAAGCTCTCTTAGCCGCTTTTCCTTTATAGAAAGGTCAAAGATACTCCCTGAGTTTGTCGGCTTTAGTATAGATGGATTGAATATTCTGTTTTAATTCTTGGCTCATTTTTGGTTTCTCCTCAACATTTTTTTCTTTAATTTTTCTACCACAAAAGTAAGGCAAATTGCAACAATGCAGATGATGGCAAACAAGTCTCCATGGCTAGTATAAAAGGTCAAAGACTTCAAAACCGGGATGGATTGCGAAATGAAAGTATCTTCAAAAAGCGAGGTGGTTTTAAGGATCTTTCCTTCTGGGTCAATAAAGCCTGATATGCCTGTATTGGCAGCTCTTACGACGGTTCTTCGATTTTCAATAGCCCGGAATACGGAAATTGAAAAATGGTGCAATGGTGCAGATGTCCTGCCAAACCAGGCATCATTGGTCACAGTGGTCAAAATGGTTGCCCCGTTTTTAACAAAAGCCGATGAGATGGACGGAAAAAGGATTTCAAAACAGATAAGGACACCAGTGCTGTGTTTATTGAACACCAAGGGCTTAAACCGGCCTTTGCCTGGTGAGAAATCACCAACCTGGGCAGTCAGCTTTCCTAAAAATTTCAGGTATTTTCCAAAGGGGACATATTCACCAAAAGGTACCAGGTGAACCTTGTCATAAGTCGATGTAATAATTGCAAAACGATTCAGCATATAGACCCTGTTGTATATGTCATAGTCCTTTTCGCCCTCCCGGGATTCCACTGCCGGGCTTCCCACCAGAAAATTGGTGTTAGCCTTTCTTACATGTGTATCAACCTTTCGGGAATAATCCATATCGAAATCATAATAAAAAGGCAGGGCTGTTTCCGGCCATATAATCAATTCCGGCTTTGAGGAAAGGGCATCATTAGACAGGCTGGCATATTTTTCAATGGTATGAATCTTAAACGCCTTGTCCCATTTCCGGTCTTGTTTGATATTGCCCTGAACCACTGCAATACTGACTTTTGGACTGTTTTGTATTGTACTTGCAATCCTGTTTCGTTTTGAAACGCCGTAAAAATAGAAGAATGCCACAAAGAATGTTGTCACCACAAAACCTATTAGAATATGCCTTTTAGCATAAGGGGCATCCTGTTCTTTACGCTTCCTCGTAAAGAAAATCCAGACCATTGACAAATAAGCATTCAACAGGACAATTAAAAAAGAAACCCCGTAAACACCTGAAAAATCAGCCACTTGTATAAAATCAAGATTTAGATATTGAGAGTACCCCAAAGCCCCCCACGGCAGGCCCGTTAAAAGATATGTTCGGACGTATTCAAGACCTACCCACAGGGCGGCCGCCAAAACCGGCGTCAATATTCGGTTCACCTTCAATCTTTTATAAAAAAAAGCAAAACCCCCCAAATAAAGTGCCAGGTAAAAGCTTAATAACACCAGGGCAGACAAGGAAAGCAGAAGGTGCAGACCGCCGTATCTATTCAGCGTTGGAACAATCCAATACATCAATGATAAATAATGGGTAAATCCTGCAAAAGTCCCTGCATAAAAAGAATCTTTTTCCGACATGGTCACAACAGAAACCATCAAAGGGATCAGGGCGACAAATGCCAGCAAATAAAAGCAGGTATTGGGAAATGCAAGGGTCAAAAGGCCGCCGCTGACAATTGCTGGAAAGTATTTTATCATTGCGTTCTTAATGTTTTATCCTTAAAAATTTTTTTACGAGCCAATTAAAAATTTTGCTATATTTAGCAGTAAGCCGGATTCCAGTCAATTCCAGGGCCAACATTTCAATATAAAAAAGAACAGACCCAATCTTTTTCCCATTAGCCGGACGCAAGAAAAATATTAAAAACAGACATCTTTTTCTTGCTTTTTTTTCAAAACATGGAATAATTGTTCTATGAATATGGAAACTTTTCTTGGTTTCCAATTCTTTAAAAAAGTGATAAATGAAAAAACTTTTTTAAAAGCTAACCAACAACCTTTTTCGCAACAATTTGTTTAGTGGATTTCATTGGCACAAATTTTGAATATTTATATTTTCAAATAATTTGCCGATGATATTTACGTTGAGTATTAGATTAGGGCAAGCAACCTCAATTATTAAAATGGATTTCTTTGTAATGGAGAATCGAAAATGAAAATGGTTTCGTCAGACGTCGTAAAAAATATTTTCATTGTTGTTGCTGCAATGTCGGTATCCTTTGCCATAACATTTTGGGTGGCGATTTTTTAATTAAAGAGCATCTATATGATGCCTCCGTTCACCCCGATCACTTGGCCATTAATGTAGGATGCGTCATTTGAGCACAAAAAGACTATCGCAGCCGCAACTTCCTCGGGCTTACCCAGCCTTCCGGCAGGGATGCTCTTAACGATTTCGTCTATATCAATATTTTCTGTCATCTGGGTTTCAATAAATCCTGGAGAAACGGCATTTACCGTTATGTTCCTGTTGGCAATTTCCCGGGCCAGTGCTTTAGTAGCACCGATTAAGCCTGCCTTTGATGCGCAATAATTTACCTGGCCCGCATTCCCGATTTGTCCGGCGGTAGAGGCCATATTAATGATTCTGCCGTACCTGTTTTTCAACATTTGCTTTACCACGGGTTTCGTCATATTGAAAAAGCTGTTCAGATTGGTATCAATAATTTGCTGCCAGGCATCCTTTTTCATCATGGCCAGGAGCCTGTCATTCCGTATTCCTGCATTATTCACCAACACGTCAATTTTTTTGTTTTCCGTTATGATTTCTTTTACCGCATTTTCACAAGATGCAGTGTCTGTCACATCAAATTGCAAAAGGCGCGCTTGCCCGCCGTTTGTTCTAATTTCATCAAGGGTTTTGTCAGCAGCCTGTCTATCTGACATATAATTAATATAAACCAGGTATTTATTATTAGCTAAGGCCTGGGCCACAGCCTTTCCGATTCCCCTGCTGCTACCTGTTACAAGGGCGATTTGAATCTTTTCCTTGGTCATTTTCTCTTAGAATCCTTAAACCAAAATTTTAAGTATTGAAAAACCCGCACTGACACCCCTTACCATGAACATGATAAGATATATATCAATAATTATCCTGTTTCTATAGCAAATCGCAAAAATATGTTCCGATACTACGGTACCTGTTTCTATCATATGTGGCTAAGGATCGGATCCAAAATTACTTGAACTTTTGTTTTCAAAATACCCAGTCTTTTAAGGGGTTTTGGAAACAATTTAGATCAA
>JAAEMC010000601.1 GCA_024225895.1 Desulfobacteraceae bacterium
CTTATAAAAGCCAGGCCAGGGTGAATGATATGGTGGTGGTAAAATCCGGGCTTTCCAAAATTGGTAATACAAGTGCCGTGTTTAAACAGCAGGTGATCAATAATACCACCGATAAAGTTTGTGTGGATGCGGATATCACTTTTGTTATAACCGATTTTGAAGGGAAACCACTGAAGATGGAAGGTGGTCTGAAAGAAAAATTGGAGCGGATCCCCTATTTTAATAGACCATCTTAATGTCGAATTAAATTGTACAGGATAAAAATGATTACATTACTTGATTATGGTGCAGGAAATGTTCGAAGTGTTGTCAATGCAATTGAAAAACTCGGTGGAAAAATATCAGTGGTTTCAAGGCCCGAAGATATTCTCAATGCTGAAAAGATTCTTTTTCCCGGGGTGGGCAATTATGAAAACATGATAAAGATTCTCAATGAAAAGGGCTATATAGAACCTCTGAGAAAATACCTTCAGGCCAACCGGCCTTTTTTTGGCATTTGCCTGGGCATGCAGGCCCTTTTTGAAGGCAGTGAAGAAGACTTTTCACAAAATGAGAGTCTATGTATTTTCAAGGGCGTGGTAAAACGGTTTCAAACAGATCTTAGTGTTCCCCACATCGGGTGGAACGGCATTCAAACAAAGAAGCAATCCCCGATTTTTGATGACATCCATCCGGATACCAAGTTTTATTTTGTTCATTCATATCATGTAGTGCCACAAGATGAATCAGTGGTTCTGGCCACCACGGGTTATGGGTATGAGTTTGTCTGTGCCGTTCAAAAGGGAAATGTCATGGGAACACAGTTCCATCCTGAAAAAAGCGGCAGCGCTGGGATTAAGCTGCTCAAAAATTTTATTAAAAATGATGATTTCACCACCCAAAAAAAACAGGGCACAAAAGGAAAGGGTCTTGCCAAAAGAATTATTGCCTGCCTGGATGTCCGTTCCAATGACCAGGGAGATCTGGTGGTCACCAAGGGGGACCAATATGATGTCAGAGAGGATGGCAATGTCAGGAATTTAGGAAAACCGGTTGAGCTTGCCGGGCGATATTATAAAGAAGGGGCGGACGAAATTACTTTTTTAAATATCACTGGATTCCGGGATTTTCCCCTTAAAGATATGCCCATGTTGAAAGTGCTGGAGGATACCAGTAAAAATGTATTTGTTCCATTGACCATTGGCGGCGGCATAAGGGATTACACGGATAGTAATGGGAAATTCTATTCAGCGCTGGATGTGGCCTCCCGCTATTTCAGGTCCGGTGCAGACAAAATATCCATCGGCAGTGATGCTGTATATATCGCCAAACAATATTTAGAAACCAAAGAAAAAACCGGGACAAGTTCCATTGAACAGATTTCAAAAGTCTATGGTGACCAGGCCGTGGTCATCTCCATAGATCCCAGGCGAGTTTACGTGAAATCGCCTGAAGATGTTGAAAAGCATCATGTCATTAAAACCTCGATACCGGGGCCGGAAGGTGAATCCTATTGCTGGTTCCAGTGCACGGTCCAAGGCGGCAGAAAAGCCATGGACCTGGATGCTGTTGCCCTTGCTTGCACCTGCCAAAAGCTGGGCGCAGGAGAGATCCTTTTAAACTGTATTGACAGGGATGGAACCAATTCAGGCTTTGATACGGAACTGATCAACAGTGTCAGAAATGCTGTTTCCATACCGGTTATTGCTTCA
>JAAEMC010000602.1 GCA_024225895.1 Desulfobacteraceae bacterium
ATTAAAAAAAAAAAAATTGCTGTCATAATACCTGATTATACAAGGCTTTGGGCCAGGGGAGATCTCTTTGTTCCCGTGATCGTAAAAACTCTGCTGGACCAGGGGGCAATACCAGAAAATATTACTATTATTATTGCTTTGGGTTCTCACAAAAATGCAGAGCCCGGGCAATATTCAACCCTTGCCGGTACCTATTGCAATGGAAAAGTCCAAATCTTAAATGCGGCCAATAAAGATAAAAAAAGACTCGTTTCCTTAGGAAAAACCTATAAAGGTACTGATCTTTTTATTACCAAAGAGGCCCACAAAGCAGATCATGTGATTATTTTCGGCGGTATTCTCCATCACCTGATTGCCGGATTTGGCGGCGGCAGAAAATATATTCTGCCGGGGATTGCAGGCTTTAACTCCATCCAGCAGAACCATTCCCTCTCCATTAAAAAAGACGGCCGGCCCGATCCATTGGTCCGGCAGGCAAAGCTGTGGGGCAATCCTGTGAATGAAGACATGAATGATGCAGCCACCATGTTTTTGAAGGGCAAAACTTCATGTTATGCCGCTGTTGCCGCAAATGGCACCGGGGATATTTTTTATGCCAAGGCAGGAAATCTGACCCAGACCTTTATGGAAGGGTGCCAAAAGCTCAATGATGCCTGTAGCGTCCCAGTGAAATGCAAAGGCGATTTCGCCCTGATTTCTGCAGGGGGATATCGTACAGACGGTGAATTGTACCAATCCATTAAAGCCCTGTTCAATGCTGTGGGCGTTGTGAAAGAAAGAGGGGATATTCTTTTTGTGGCAGACGCATTCCAGGGCATTGGAAACAAGACGTTTGGACAAGCTCTGGTCAATTTCAAAGGCGCCGGCGGCCACATGGGCAAAGAGCTTGCCAAACAATTTAATATGCCCTCGTATATTGCTTTCCGGGTGATTGATATTCTTCAGCGCTTTAATGTTACCCTTGTATCAAGCTTTGACAAAGAAACCACTCAAAACTTGGGATTTAAATATACAGATAACCTTGAAGCATATCTTCAACAGTTACATGGCAAAGGATATATCATTCCCTATGCAGAAAATATCCTGCCGTTGGTAACACAATAAAAGGAAATATTTTAAGTGGATGAAACCATCATATCCGCCAATTTGAAAAAAATCAGGCTGCAAAAAGGATTGACTTTGCAGGAGCTGGCAGACCGGACCGGGCTGACTAAAGGATACTTGTCCAAGGTTGAACGATCGAAGAAGGCGCCCCCATACTCCACACTGACTAAAATAGCCGCTGCCATGGGAGTGGAGGTCACCAATATTCTGATCAAGGATGTCGAACCCTTAAATGATGTCAGGATATGCTTTTCCCGGGCCAAAAACGACAATATCATAAAAGAGACCAAAGAAATCTCCGGATATGACTACCAGGTGCTGGCTGCGGCCAAACCCGGCAAAAACATGGAGCCGTTTATCATATATGCCCCATGGGAAATCAGAAAATTATATTCCCATGAAGGTGAGGAATTCATGTATATTATGGACGGTACCCTGGAGTTTGTCTATGGCGATGATACCATTATCATGGAAAAAGGGGATAATGTCTATTTTGATTCTTGCGTACCCCATTCCGGTAAAAGCATTGGTGATAAAAAAGCTGCTATTTTAACAGTTATTTACTTTTACAAACGAAACCGCCAGTAATAACAATCCAAGCTTCTTGTCTTTGGTTGGCCCTGATTCAAAACCAAGGGCTTGTTCCAATGCTTCATATATGTAAAATCAGGCTGGAATTGCTTTTCATAATCCATCCTGCTGCAGAAACCCTTGAGACAACTTTTCGACCAAAGTAAAGTCCGGCCGGTCAAAAAAGACCCCGTAACGGGATCCAAAATCAGGATGCATTCCCCGGATAAAAAGATAGAAGACCCCGCCAAAATCCCTTTGATAATCATAATTTTTCAACTGAATACTGAGATACCGGTGCAATGCCACAAGATAAATATGGTATTGCAAAAAATAATGGTGCTCTGCCATGGCCCGATGTATTGCATCCAAGTCATAATCAGCATAGGTATTGCCTAAATAATTGGACTTGTAATCAATGATATACCATCTGTCCTGATGGCAGAAAACAAGATCAATAAATCCTTTAATAAAGCCTTTAAAACCCTGGGACGACAGTTGCAAAATTTTGGGAGCATATGTTTTTGCCTGTTGTTCAGGCATATAATTTTTAAACAAATCTGCCACGGCACTTTTATTGAATCTTTCAACTGAAAAAAGAAATTCCAGCTCATTGAACCGTTGATCTTTTCCAATATCCTTTAATGCAAATTCACTTTCTTTGTCTGACAAGAGAGTATGTAAAACTTGATTTACAGATACATCAGCCAGAGATAGGAACTCTTTTCCATGGAGCCCGAAAGCAGCCATTTTTGATTGGACCAAGGCCTTTCTTTGTTGGGCATTCACCGTAAAATCAAGATCTTCAAATATTAAATGGAAAAAATCACCGGAGCCGGTGCCCCTGGGAAATTTCTCAAGGGTAATACTGGGGGTGGTGGTCAAGGATAATGAACCAGAGGTTTCATTTTTTGGGGATGTTAAATGATCTAAAAAAGTGATGGCTGAAAAACTGGTCATTTTCCATTCCGGCAGAACCTGCCCTTTAAATTTTTGGGGTCTAAAATCGGTTGATTCTCTTTTTTCCTTATCCCATGCCCGGATGGGAACTGAATCATCAAAGCATTTTACACCAATACTTTGCTCATTATTTTTATAAA
>JAAEMC010000603.1 GCA_024225895.1 Desulfobacteraceae bacterium
AAATTGCACAAATGTTGTCTGCAGAATTCAATAAAAAATACGATCATATAAAAACCTATTATTTAACTAAAGATTTTAAGCAACTTGAAAAGCGCTTTATCTCAAAACAGAGATGGCTGGTGTTGATGCGGGAAAAAGAAACAGATTCCATATGGATTGGAACCGGGTTTTATGATTGGAAATTTAAAACAGGACCAAATAATAATTTTAAAATTAAACATCACCATATCACCATTGGTGTGATGCTGAATTTACCTGATCAGCCTTTGCAGTTTTTATTGGGTCTGCAAACACGGTTTTCTTACCCCTGGGTGGCAGAAAGTATTGTGATGGATGTTATTAAGAACCACATGCCACTTTTGGGAATAAAAAACTATTTAGAAGTCAAAGACAATACAAATTAAGATGCGCATTTAACACCTGAACATTGGCGCAGCCAGGTTTTTATTATCTTATTAACAAAGGAAACAACAAGAAAAGGATTAAATATGAGTGAACCAAATCAAACCAAAACTATCAATTTTTTACGGGGCGTTCCAGCGCAGGAAGCCTTGTCAAACCTTATACCAATGGCATCAATAGGATATGAAAACGCCATAAAAAAATATGGGACAGATGTACTTCAATATGGTCATTTTAATGGATTTAAGCCATTACGGGATCTTTTAGGCAACCTGCACCAGGTTGATCCTGAGCGTATCATTGTGGGCAATGGCGGGATGGAGGTCATTTCCCTTTTACTCAAGTCCCTTCCAAGAAAAAGCAACATCATTGTTGAGGAAATGACCTATGACCGCGTTATTCATGATGCCTTAAGATACGGACACAATTTAATCGGTGTTGAATTGACCCCGGACGGCGTGAACCTGGATCAATTAAAAGCAATCATTAATAAAACGTCAATCACTGTATTTTATGGAATCCCCTTTCACCAGAATCCCACAGGCATTGATTACACCCCGGAAAATCGTGGGGCAGCAGAGCGGTTATGTAAAGAGCGTGATGTACTTTGCGTATGGGATATATGCTATGAACCACTTCGTTATGACGGAAACAAGAATGAACCCATAATGGTTTCAGATTGGGGCCCCATTTTAACCAGCTCTTTTACAAAAACCATTTCACCTGGAACAAAGTGCGGATATATGGTGCTTCCCAAAAAAGTTGCAGAGCATATGACCGGCATTGTTGCAAACACCCGCTTAAATCCCAACTTGCCAACCCAAGGATTTATTGCGGATTTCATTGAATCAGGTGAATATGAAAAATATGTGAACTATCTGTGCAACCTGTATAAACCCAAGATGGACACACTGAATAAAGGGCTTAATGCCAACTTTCCAGGTGCCTTTCCCGTGGAAATCTTTGGCGGCTTTTTTTCTATCATCAGATTGGCCTCAATAACACCTGACAAAGAACAATTATTTCTGGAATCTGCGCAAAAAGCAGGCGTTGGCATTGCCCCTGCCTGGGATGCGGTTGCACCCGATCTCAGGGAAGATAAGAAAAAGAAAGGGTTGATTATTCGTTTAACGTTTCCCGCTTTTGAGGCAACAGACATAGAATGGGGCATTGCAACCCTTAAAGAAGTGGAAAAGGGGGTTGTTTAAATTGAATCAGTTTGCCTGAAAAATAAAGCTATAATCATTTCATTGATTTCAAAAAATTCAGGCTTTCTGATAATCCCCATAACTATTTTCCTTTAGCTGTTTACGTTTACCCTTTTGTTGGCTGGGTTAAATAATTTCATTTCGTGTAGCTAAAATCGCTGCCTGTGTTCTATCGTTTACATTTAATTTGTTAAAATAAGGAATACTGTAACACAGATAGAAAAGGATAATTAAATAAACATGGAAACAAATATTTTTGAAATTTGCCAACCTTAAAATATTTTATATATTAGTTTTTTCTTGACTTAATGCATAAATACTATATTTTATTTTTCAAATATCTGATGTTATTATGGTGTAATCGTCTAAATGGAAAAATTTTAGGAGTGAATAAATATGGATTCTGCATTAATACCTGAAGGTGTAAAACGCTGTTCATTTCCAAGGTTTATCATCACAATTGCCATCTTTGGTGCAGTGATTCTTTGGGGTGTTTATGCCTTGTTCCTCTGCTGGTTCAAAGGCCTGAACCAAACCAACATGAATGACTACTACGGTTTTGCCCTCTGGATCTGGGCAGACCTGGCAATTATCGCTGTTGGTGGAGGTGCATTTTTTACAGGTTTATTAAAGTATATTTTTAAGGTTGACGAGCTGAAAAATATCATCAATTTTGCCGTGATTATCGGCTTTATCTGCTATAGTTCAGCTTTGTTGATCCTTGGCATTGATGTTGGGCAGCCGCTTCGTTTTTGGTTTATTTTCTGGCATGCCAATGTCCATTCCATGTTGACAGAGGTCGCCTTTTGCCTGACCTTATATTTTGCAGTATTAACCATTGAGTTTATTCCCAATATTCTTGAAAACAGGCAGGCCGATAAAGTACCTTTCTTCCATAATTTTGCACATAATATACATGGGGTGATGGCAGTTTTTGCTGCAACAGGTGCATTTCTTTCTTTTTTCCATCAAGGATCCCTTGGCGGAGTGGCCGGTGTTATGTTCGGCCGTCCTTTTGCCGTAAGGGAAGGGTTATTTATCTGGCCCTGGACCTTCTTTTTGTATACCTGGTCCGCGGCTGCATTTGGTCCTTGTTTTACTCTGCTGGTAACCAAGATTACCGAGGTGGTTACCGGGAAAAAACTGGTATCGGATAAAACAGTTCATCTTCTGGCTAAAATTTCCGGCTGGATGATCACCACCTATATTATTGCCAAGATTATTGATACCATCTACTGGGCAATGGTTACTGCACCCAGTCTCGGGTTTAAATTCAGTCATTTTTATACAAACAATAGTTTTTACAGTTACTGGATTCTGGTTGTGGAATTGGTCTTATGTGGTGTAGTCCCTGGTGCGATTTTGATTCTGAAATCTACACGGGAAAATCCGGGCGTGCGCCTTGTCGCAATTATCCTTGGCGTTATTGGGATTTGTTTGAACAGATGGGTCATGGTGCTTCAGACCATGGCGGTTCCGGTAATGAGTTTTGATACCTGGGCCCTTTATATCCCAAGCTGGCAGGAAGTGGCAACAACCGTTCTGCCTGTGGCTTACGGTATTCTCCTGGTTGCGATTACGTATCGATATCTTCCAGTATTCCCCCAGGAAATTGAACTAAACTACGCTGAGTAAGCTCACACATAACCTTATAAGCGGCAACGGATAATTATGAATGGGGTCTCATCATGGTTCAATGCTGAATCGGCTGAAATAAAAAAAGCGAAGGATAGCACATCTGATCACATACTCAATAAGATGAAAAATAAATCAAAAAACATCCTCATTCGTTCAGGGAGTATCCTGGTTGCACTTACCATATCCCTCACTGGGTTAATTCCTCTGGTTTTCAAAAAGGATCTATTCTACTCCAATTGGTGGGGAGGCCTTGTTTTTGCCCCTATTGCCCTTCTAATTGGCCTTTTCCTTTTGTACTTAGTAGTGTTTAAATGGGATAAACTCTTAAAAATGAAATGATGTTTATATCGTGAATCCAAAACCTGATGATATTTTAGCTGAACTCAAAGCCTACAGAAAGAAAAGGCAGACCGCCTTATACTTTTTCATCAGTGCTTTAATTTTCATAGGCTGTTCTATATTGCTTGAATCAGTTTCTAAAATGATAAGTGTTCCTGCATTCGCGATTGGCATGGGTTGCTTCATTACATGGCTAATTTTTCTTAACATGAATCTTAGAAGGAAATGCCCAAGATGCAGTACAAACTTTTGTTTTAATGTTTTTTATTATTGGCCTTTTGCTCAGAGGTGCTGTCATTGTGGATTGGGCTTGCATGCCAGTGGAGAATCTGATTTATAAATAGATTAAGGAAAATAATAAAAAGTTTTTAGAGGAGTTTGGGGAGTGAATGCTATCTTGGGATGGTGCTACCTAAGGTGAGGATTACATATAGATTGCTTTTATCAATCTGTACCTTTCTAACATTAGTGGAGATCGCCATGGCTAAAACAAAACAAGAGATAGAAGA
>JAAEMC010000604.1 GCA_024225895.1 Desulfobacteraceae bacterium
ACTGGTAGAATTGGGATGATTTTTTTTCTTGTTTTTGTGTAACAGTAAGAAGCAGATCTTTGTTTTGCTTTTGAATAGTTAGTTTTTCCAGAACAGGATAGGGATCTATCCTTTGATAAAAAACATCTTTGTTTTTTGACGCCGCTTCAATGGTCATCCCCTTATCTAAAAATGACTGCAAATCCTCTTTGACCAGCATGGCCGTTTTTTCGGCCTTTTGTTGACAGGTGGTAAGATAGGTGTTTATCGCATGATGGGTATTCAAACCAGAGAAAGCCATCAGGAGCGGCCCGATAATGAAAAACATGGCAATGGTACTCTGTTTCTTTGGAATTTTTCTGCTGCTTTGTGCCTTGATAAAAATAAAGTTCAAACAAACAATAAGCAGGAACATGCCGGCCAGAAGTATAATGATGTGGAACAAGCGTATTGCTGTTATACCACCTATTCCAGAATCTTTTTGTTTTACGTTTTCATAGGAGAAAATCAGGGTACCAATCCATTTATTTTGAGTGTTGTGGATCGGCAATTGCAAAAATTGAATGCCCTTTTCTTCGCTGATACTGCTACGATCCAAGCATGCCCGTTTTCCCTTCTTAATATTTTTTGGATTTTCAAGAGAAACCGGAAGGCCTGATTGAAATCGTTCGTTTTTTGTGCTGCAGAGCAATTGACCATCCGGAAACCAGAGGGAAAGATCGACACTCATATCAGAAACCTGATTTTTGTCAGCGTTTTGGCCGGCATTCATGCTGTAAAAATTTTCCAGTCGCTGTTGAGTTGCCAAAAGCCTGTCTTCCAGGTTGTTCAGACCATTCATTCCCTGGCGTGAAACCAGCGATATTTCAATATCCCGGCGTAAGCCTTCCCCTATAATATGATAATCTAACGCGGCAGACACTTTTTCCAGCCTGTCCAGGGTTGTAAAATTAAAGAGCACATTAAATCCCAATATTGAAAAGAAAAGTGCAATAGCGCTCATAAACATTTTTAAACGCATACCTTTCCAGGCCAGGCGAAAACTTGAAAATTGTGTTTTAGATTCCATTTCTTACCGTTTGTCTTTGCCGCCCTTCATGGCTGGATTTTGTTATTAATCATTGAAGCCTGAGATCCTGATCTTCTTTCACCCGCCATTGATACGGATTAATTATAAAATTCACCATGAAACACCAACTGGGGATATCCATGGAGCAGCCACCCTGTTTCGTCTTCCTTGATTTGGATTGCTGCATTGGGATTGTACAACCGGCACCTATTGGGCCAAATCGTATTTCGTCTGGATTGAATAAGCCCAAGCCTCCTTGAAATATAAGAGACCGAAAGTGCACCTGTTCCACATGCCAGCGTCTCCCGGTTAATACCTCTTTCAAAACAGCGGTACTCTATTATATTTGAGCTCTCTCCTTTTACCGGCCTGGCAAAATTTACATTCATGCCCGACGGAAACATATCTAAATACTTTGTATTTATTCTGGACCCGATCTGATTCACCAGCCATGTACCGAAATTCATCCTTTTTTCTGTAATGCTTTTTTTAGAAAATTTGGATAATGAGGGGAAAAGAAATTGATCAAATCCTTCCAGGGTCGTATCATTTTGCGAGAATACCACCAGATGGGGTTCTCCAATAAATACAATATATGCTTTTAATTTTATATGGGTATCGTTTGTAAAGGGTTTTAGATCATGGACACGAAATGGGATAATAAGTTCCTTGATCATTTGGATGATATGATCATATGGCTCTTCTTTTTTCGGCTTGAACAGATTTGAGGGGATCTTTTTTGGCCATCCCATGTTCACCCAACTCATGCTACGGGCTGAATCTGTTCCCAGGGTTACAATCTTTGGCTCGGCTGTGGGTATCTGTGTTACGATCCTGGTAAATTCGATATCGTATGTACGAAAAAGATAATTTGCGATACACATCAATCCATTACCGCAGGAAAATGCTTCAGTGCCATCCGGCTCAAACATTCTGAAAATATAATCCGCGTCGGTAAGATCCGGCGGCTTTGGCCAATATCCATGTTTGTTGTTAATCTGCTCAAGTGTTTTGGGATTACAGGGCTGGATGACTAAAAAGTTATCCGATCCAATCCCAAAACACGTATTTGTGGCAAGATGTGCAAACTCTTTTTTTTCATTTTCTGAAAAAT
>JAAEMC010000605.1 GCA_024225895.1 Desulfobacteraceae bacterium
TATGGAATTAAAATATAAAGAACCTATTTTCGGGGCATTTGCAACCCCTTTGATTTTTCTTGCCATTGCGTACGCCTCTTTCACTCCCAATATCAGCAACAAAATAAGCCCTTTAATTCCTGCCCTTAAAAGTAACTGGCTCATTGCCCATGTGATCACATGCTTCTTAGGGTATGCCGGTTTTGCCATAGCCTTTGGCCTTTCTATTGTTTATTTTGTTAAACCCGATAATCCCAGACCAGACTCATTTCTTTCCAAACTGCCTTCCTGGGACATGATTGACGAACTGACCTACCAGATGATTATTTTTGGTTTTCTCTTTTTAACCATAGGCATCATCACAGGCTCAGTCTGGGCCAACTCTGCATGGGGTACATACTGGACCTGGGATCCTAAAGAAACCTGGTCTTTAATTACCTGGTTCGTTTATGCAATTTTCCTCCATCTTAGACTCATGCGCGGCTGGTATGGGAAAAAGCTGGCCTGGGTATCCATCATCGGCTTTATGGCGGTTCTTTTTACTTATTTCGGGGTAAACTATGTCTTGAGCGGACTTCACAGCTATGGATAACCCGGACATTTCTTGAAAACTTCATCAATATGAATTGAAAATCACTTGAAACAAGATAGTTACATCCCGAATTTAGTGCATATTTTATCAGACAACAGACAAAGTGTATTCGAAATATAGAGAATACTGCTGATGAAGTTTTCAGTCTTCGAACATCGTCCGAAACTCCCATCAGCTGCTTTATCAAGGCTTTGCAGTACATGAGTACAGCAAAAACCTTGAATGCCTGCCTGATGGAAGCATCAGGGATGTGAAATATCCGGGATAAGGTTTTGGGCCGTGAATTTATCTTGACAAGAAATCCAGATATTAATATAGATTAACGCTAATTAAGCACAATTAGGACGTTGTTACGGACATGCAAGGATTGCGGTCTGTAAAAAAATATGCCCTATATCCTTAGGGTAAATAAGGTTAAAGTAACATCAACATTTAAATTGATGGAGTTTTCATGAGTGAAATAGAAAACAAAACTGAGAATTGTTCCGAGGAAAGTGCAGAGGATTGCGCTGCCGGGAACCCAAAAGATGACAAGGGGCTTGGGCTCGGTGTCATCTTTTTTATTGTAGCATTTACAATCTGCTTCTTATCCGGCACATTGCTTTTCCCCAAGTTGCTTTATTCTAAAAA
>JAAEMC010000606.1 GCA_024225895.1 Desulfobacteraceae bacterium
GATTTGGTCAAATACCGGTGACAGGTGTATTCTGTGAGGTGAAACAGATTTTAAATCTTTGCAGATGATGGCTTTGGCAAATTCATAATCCTGCCGTGATCCAATGACAAACTTGATTTCATCGTCCGGGGTCATGTGCTGGATGTTTTTAAAATAAAAACTATTTTGTTCGTTGCTGGACGGGCCTTTGATATCGATTATCTTAACACATGCAGGATCTATATCCTGAATGCTCTGACTTCCGTTGGTTTCCAAAAGTACTTGAAATTTTTCTTTGATCAGCATTTTAATGAATGCTTTTGTATGCTCCTGGATCAGAGGTTCTCCTCCAGTGATTTCCACAAGCCTGCAATCAAAGGATTTGATTTTGTCAATGATTGCTTCAAAGGACATAATGCGGCCTTCATTTTTTGCATAAATCGTATCACACCATGAACAATTAAGATTACAGCCTGCAAGCCTCACAAAGATACAGGGCTGCCCGCTGAAGCTCGATTCCCCCTGGATGCTGTAAAAGATTTCACAAATGGAAAGATCCAACTACTCCTCCCGGTAAGAAGAACCGCATCCAGGGCTTTCTATGACCATTACCTTGTCCACTGTAATATAGTCGGTATTCAATCTTCTGGATAGTTCAGTATACAGGAATTTTGAGATATTTTCGCTGGTCGGGTTGATGCTGCCGAATTCAGCAACTTCATTGAGATTGGTGTGGTCCAGTTTACTCAAAATATCCTGCATCACCAGCTTGACATCCTTAAAATCAATACCAAATCCGAGTTTGTTGAGCTTGCGGCAGTGGATGTAGGCTTCTACTTCCCAATTGTGGCCATGCATGTTTGAGCAATTTCCGTCATATCCTTTGAGCGCATGGGCCGCCGCAAAATGATCCTTGACATATACTTCATAGACACCTGCCATAAAGACTCCTTGCAATAGTGGTCAAAAATTGACGCAATCCTACCATAATCCCGCATTTTTATCAAAACGTACCGGCAAAAAGGATCTATGTGTTAATGAGTTGGTATTCATAATCAAAATCGATGGGAACAGGTTTGCAAACTGGCTTTTTGTAGGTGCTTTTATCGTTTTAATACACTCATTTATTCTTTTAACTCGAATGGTTATAGAATGGATTTTAATAAAAGAATGATTTGACAATGAATTAAATTTTGGGCATAACATATCCAGAATTAATGAATCTGTATTCATTAATTAATTGAGAAATAAATTACGTCTGAGGAGAGACAATGAAACCGTCATTTGATATTCCCGAAGAAATTCTGGATAATGAAAGCGAATTTACCCAGGATTTTTATAAGCGCTTTACACTGCGGCATGCTCCCGTACCCATAAAGCTTGAAAATAATATTGAGAAAAATTACACTTTTCCAACCTTCTACGGCGATGTAACCTGCGCCATGGCCATCTGTTTTTGCAACTATAAAAAAGCGGCGCAGGTGGTTCAAAAAGACCTCGGCCCCAAGGTTAAACCGGTGAGTATGGGGGCAGGGCGCTCACTTGTGGCATTTTCCAATTATAAATATAAAAAGGTGAACGGTGTAAGGCCGTATAACGAGATTGCAGTTGCCATACCTGTTATGGTGAATGCCTTGATCAGCCCACCTGTTCTTCCCATGGTGATGAAAACTTTTTCCCATTTTGGATATTATATTGCCCATATGCCTGTGACATCCCATGAAAATACCCTTCGCGGCCACCGGATCTGGGGGCTGCCAAAAGTGACCCAGGAAATTGATATCCGGCAGCAAGGCAGTGATTGTGTAACAACAGCAATGGAGGAGGACGGGACCCCTTACCTGACCATCCGGGTTCCCATGATCGGAAAACCGGTAGACTTTGATGAAACCGGTTTTTTATATACCCGTCATGAAGGAGCTATGAAACGCTCCCAGACCAATTTTAAAGCCAAATTTAACCTGACAAAAAACGGGAAAACCCTGTTCTACAGCAAAGCAAAACCAGACAAGACTTATATTGAGATTGGCGAAACCAAATCTGCCCGGATGCTCAAAGATCTGGAAATTGCTCCCTTGCCCTTCCAATTCCGTTATGCCGAACATATGACTGCCTGCTTTGACCTGCCGGATCCTGATATGCCGTCATGGGTTCAAAATCTATAAAATAAAAAGAGAGGAATCCATGTTTGATAAACCATTGGAAGAGATGAAGATAGTGGTTTTCGGCGCCGGTGCCGTGGGGGCGACTGTTGGCGGCTGGCTTTCGGAATATCACGACAATTTGTATTTTCTGGACAGGGGCCCGGTGGAAAAGGCCTTGAGGGAAAAGGGCATCACCCTGTACCTGGGTGATGAGGCCGAAAAAAAATATAATTACAAAGTCAATGTCGTAAATGATATCAATGCACTGAAAGATGCGGATATCATCATCGTCAGCGTGAAAAATTACAGCCTGGACGGCGTGGCAAAGGCCATTAAGGATGTAACGGGCGATGCCCCTTATATCATCTCCATGGCCAACGGACTGGATAATCAGAAGATCCTGCCCAAATATTTTTCAAAAGTGATCTATTGTGTGGTGAGTTTTAATGCCTGGCTTGATGAACC
>JAAEMC010000607.1 GCA_024225895.1 Desulfobacteraceae bacterium
CAGCGTTACATGGCTGAATCTGGTCCTGGACCAAAAGGTTAAAGAAAAAACTGCGAACCTGACCAAAACAAATGAACTTTTGAAAACCGAAATATCAGAAAGAATTAAGGCCGAAAAAAAGCTACTGGAAAGTGAAAGCAGGTTTCGGCAGATGGTAAATGATCTACCCATACCTGTGAGTGAATTTGATTTTAATTTTAATATCCAATACACCAACAAAGCAGCTCGCAAATGGTTTGGGTATGCTCAAGAAGATCTTGATGCCGGCGCCAGAATATTGGACCTTATCCCGGAAGATCAAATGCAGTCCTCCCTTTTGCGGATGGAAAAACTGCAAAAAGGTATTGACCCCGGCCCCATTGAAATAACATTGATCCGAAAAGACGGCACCCCAATCTGGGGTTATGTTTCCTCATCCCTTATCTATGATGATAAAAAAGGTGTTGGTATTCGGACTTGTTTTGTGGATTTGGCCGAACGAAGAAGGGCTGAAAAAGCAACCTTGTTTGCTGCAGAACAGAGTAAATACGCACTGGTCGGTCAGATGGCAGGAAAAATCGCCAATGATTTTAATAATATTCTTGGCGCCATTATGGGCAGTGCGGAATCAATACTTGAGAACTGCGAAGACAATTCCTCGGTTAACAATCTTCAAACGATTATTGCACAAACCAAAAAAGGCAAAATCGTGACCTGGAACCTGGTCACTTTTGCAGAAGATCAGGAGCCAAGGGAAGCTTATTTCAATTTAAATAATACAATCGAACTGATTCTTGATCTCCAGAAAAAGGAGCTGGAATTTGTAAACATAGTCAAAGATTTCGCATTGGATATTCCTGACCTTCTGGCTGATCCGGGAATGATCGAACAGATACTGGTCAATCTTATCCAGAACGCCATCCATGCAATGAGCCTGACTTCCACGCCAAAACTGGTTATAAAAACCTATTACATACCAGAGAATCTATATTTTGAAATTGTGGATAATGGATGCGGAATCTCGTCAAAACACCACAATGAGATCTACACGCCGTCATTTACCTTAAAAGGAACCCAAGACACGAAAGACGCCTACAAAAAGGGTATAAAAGGAGCGGGTTACGGCTTGTCCAATGTTAAAAAGTATGTAGATAAGCATAAAGGAAAAATCCATTTTACAAGCCAGCCTGGTAAGGGAACAAGTGTTATTGTCTCCATCCCGGTAATTGAAAAAGAGCTTACTGATAAGGAAAAGAAACAGGTAGCCCAGCAAACCGTCATCAAAAAGAAAAACATTCTTCTGGTGGAAGATGAAAAAATTATCGCAAAGGTGCAGTCTTCCGTGCTGACGAAAGACCCCTTTTTCCACACTGTCAAAATCGCACCTGATGGTGAATCCGCCATTGAACTCTTTGACAGCGACGTGTTTGACCTGATCAGCCTGGATTATATTCTTCCGGGGCAACTGGACGGCATGGATGTATATAATCACATCAGAAATAAAGATAAAACAATTCCCATAATTTTTGTATCAGGCAATGTGGCG
>JAAEMC010000608.1 GCA_024225895.1 Desulfobacteraceae bacterium
AAAACAGGCATTATGGATCAAAGGACTTTTGGAATGCCGCACCGGATTACCGATCACTGCATACATCAAGGTGGCTGAATCAATCATTTTTATGATTTTTCCTCCTTTACAAACAAGGGGTAAGAACCCAGGACCTTTAAGGATAATGTCCGGCTTTTAATTTGCTCAATTGTATTTTCAACAACAAGGTCTTTCATATGCCCTTCAACATCAAGGAAAAAATAATAGCTCCAGTTCTGATCTTTTGTGGGACGGGACTCCAGCTTCAACATGTTCAGACCGGCAGCATCAACAGGTCTTAATGCTTTAAAAAGCGCACCCGGCACATGGGAGGTGGCAAACATGATAGAGGTTCTGTCATTGCCTGTTTTTGGCGGCAGTTCTTTGCCTATCACCAAGAAACGGGTGATGTTGCTTGAATAATCTTCGATCTTTGATTCAATGGTTTGCAGTTCATACATATGAGCAGCCTGTATATTAGCAATAGCGGCAATACTGCTATTTTCAGATGCCATAAAGGCAGCTTTGGATGAAGAATCAATCTCTTCAAGCTTTACACCCGGAAATTTGCGTTTTATCCATCCTTTACACTGGGAAATGGCCTGGGGGTGTGCAACAATGCTCTTTACATGGTGTGCCTGGCCGGAAAGTGATAAAAGATCATGTGATACAGGTTCATAATGCTCTGCACATATGTTCAGATCAAAATCAGTAAACAGATCCAATGTATTATTTACCGCCCCTTCAATGGAATTTTCCACCGGCACAACCCCAAAATGACTTTCATTTTTATCCACCTGCCTGAAGACTTCAAACAGATTGGGTTCTTCAATAAATTTTCCGGAATGTTTAAAATGGCTCAATGCAGCAATATGGGTATAGGAGGCTTCAGGTCCTACAAAGGAGATTGTTTTGGGCTTTTGGATTTCACGGGTGGCCGTGATAATCACATTGAACAGATAGGTTAAAAGGGCTTTGTTTGAAGGCCCGGTATTGATTTTTAATAATCTTTCAATAACCTTCTTTTCCCGGGTCCGGTCAAGGACTTGTTTGCCTTTATCTTTTTTTACCTGCCCGACCCTTTTACCAACTTCAAGCCTCTGATTGATCAATTGAAGAAGCTTTTCATCAATGGCGTCGATTTCATTCCGGCACTGGCCTAAAGTTTTTTTTAAATCATCTTTTTTCATGGTCTTCTCTTTTGCAATAAAAAAACCGCATCAGGTTTCACTCTGCTGCGGTTTTGTCTTGCTTGTCGGTTATCGAATCTAAGGCTCACCACAGACTGGTTTCATTTTTATAATAGTACCCAAAAAAATAAAAAAATATGTCTGTAGTCATTTTGCTGTATTGTCCTTTTAAATTTGTATTTCTTAAAGTTTTAAAAACGTATACTTGACATGAGGCGTTGTCAAGATTTTTGTACCTCATCCTTTTTTAAAATAAACGTTTTTATGCGGTTTCCGTCCATATCCTTAACAGTGGCCAGCCATTTATCGATTTTAATAGACTCTCCAGCCTTGGGGATTCGCCCGATCTGATCAAGAAAATACCCGCTAAAGGTATCGTAGGCACTGGATTCCGGAAGATTAATAGAGATTTCCTTGTTCAAATCGTCAATATCAATCTTTCCGGCCACAAGCCATTTAAAACCTTTAAGCCGGACAATATCCGGTACCAAACGATCGGTTTCATCAATGATTTCACCAATGATCTCTTCTACCACATCTTCCAGGGTCACAACACCTGAAATACCTCCATGTTCATCCACAACCACACCCAGGTGGTTCTTTTTCTGCTTGAATTCCTGCAACAATGAATCAAGTTTTTTGGATTCAGGAATAAAATACGGTTTTCTCATAATCTTATTTACATCCAGGGGCTCGTCAGAATCTGAATCAATGGAACGCTGATAACTTACAAAGAGATCTTTGACATTGACGATGCCGATGATGTTGTCAATGGTGTCTTCCATGACCGGTATTCGCGTAAACCCGGTTTTTAGAATTTCCTGGATGTCCAATTCTTGAGATGCATCAATGACAAACATATCTGCCCTGGGGGTCATAATTTCAGAGCAGGAAGTGTCGTCAAACTCAAATATATTGGTTATATATTCTTTTTCCTCTTCCTTGATCTCACCTTCTTCTTCAACCACCTCTACCATGGTCATCAGTTCATCCTCTGTAACCGTCTCCAGAGTTTTATCCAGAGTACCGTGCAGGTTTGGAATAATATTGAATAAAAGGATAAAAGGATAGAGCAGTTTGGACAGCCAGTAGATGGGAAAAATGACTAACCTGGCCACCAGTATATTATTATGATTGGCAAATGATTTGGGGAAAATTTCACCAAACACAAGGATGAGCAATGTCATAACTCCGGTGGCAATACCCACGGCATTGGATTTGAAATACTCAAAGGCAATGGCCGTGGCAACAGCGGATGCACATATATTGACCAGATTGTTGCCGATGAGGATGGTGGTTAAAAGGGTATTGGAATCCTCTTTCATTTTTAAAATCAGCTCGCCGGTTTTCGTCCCATCTTTTGCAATATGCAGGGACTTAACCTTGCTGATGGAAAATAGTGCCGTCTCTGAGGATGAAAAAAAACCGGAAAGGACCAGACAGATGATCAGTAAAGTCAATTCAAATGTTATCAAAACGGGTTTTTAACCTCTTTTTAGTGTATGAAATAATTGATTGTTCACTCTAATAATATTTCCAATGGTTTGTCAAACGACAAATCCTAAGATGGTG
>JAAEMC010000609.1 GCA_024225895.1 Desulfobacteraceae bacterium
GGGATACCGTGTGTACCTGTCATCCATGATTACCTGGCAGTTGTTTTTGACGAAATAGGATACTATTTGCAGAAACAATACCCGCTAATTGCATTGGGTTACTCAGAGCACAAAATGAAAGAAGGCAAGAAGAATATCCAGTATGCTGTTAATAGGATCGTTAATGCAGGATCAAAAGTTCACCTTCTGGGAATAAGTTCATATGAAATTTTGGCTGACACACCTGTACACTACTGTGACAGCTCCAGTTGGGCTCAGGAAGGGATATTTGGCAATGTTTTATGGAGGAATCCCAATAAACCCGGTGAGAATAAAACAGACAGGATAAGATTCATAGACAGAGAGGATTCTCACAAACGCCACACCAATCATATCGGGAATTATAAATATATTGACGAATTCCAAAGATATTTGAAAGATCAGCTCGGTATGACATTGCTGGACCTGTGTGGGCATGACAAAGAATTCAATCGACAATTGGTGAACGTTCATTTTTTTGTAAAGTTGCAGGGTGATGTTAGGAAGGCGCATTTACAAAAAGGGATTATACTAAAGTAAGACTATCAAAGATAAGGTTGCCATTGTTACTGTTGTGATGATGGCGACCTTTTTTATTTTATACCTTATCCTCAAGTTCCTCCGTTTTATCATCTGTTCTGATATCTTTGAACGGCAATGACTTCGGTTAGTTTCAGATCAAGTAACCGCATAAAATGGATGGAATGTCTGAAATCCACTCCACCACCACAACCGCCACGCATGTATTTATAATCACCGATATTATCTGCGACAAAACAGATACTATCTGCTCCCATCTTTGATCCTCATAGATAAGCCCCTACACACGTCTCCCCTAAAGAACCAATTTTATATAGATATCAATTATTTATAATCACAAATCTTAAACTAAAAAAAGGAGGTGATGACTATGGTGTAACAATAAAAATCTAAAAACTGGCTATCACAAATTACAAATAACCTTAATTAAAGGTGAAAAAAATGGATAATGCTCAAAGCCCATCTGGAGGTCCAGCTTCCAACCCAGGAAAATCTGACCCCATAACAGAACAATTAGTTGACCTGATAAAGACAGGACCGTACCCACTACATCATGATGGAAAAGGAACCAGTTACTGCAATATTGGCCAAAATGGAATCCAGGAAATAGTAAAGATCTATTCACAAGAATTTGAAGAGTGGATTTCCTATGAATTTCATACGTTGCATAAAAAGATTCCTAACCCTACTATTTTAAAATCGTTTTGCAAGTACATTGCTTTTAAAGCCAAAAAATCCGGTACCAAGATAAGCCTGTACAATAGGATTGCCTATGAAAATGGAAATATCATTATTGACCTTGCAGATGGTTTAAATACCGCAGTAATTGTAAATAAATCTGGTTGGAGTATCCAGGCGAATCCACCAGTACTTTTTCAACGATAC